>JASFOT010000330.1:0-3350 GCA_050116375.1 Gammaproteobacteria bacterium
TAGCCAGGGCAAGCGGTTCAGCGCCCGCGACAGCACCCGGCCCTCGATAGCGGCGCGGGCCACTTCCTGGTCGTGCAGGATGCCCGCGAGACGGTCGAAATCCTCGAGATGCTCGCGATGCTGGATACGCATCAGGGCCGGTGAAGGCACCGCGCCCAGAAGCCGCCAGTTCTCGTCCACCACCGGCACTTCGGCAACGCCGTGATGGACGGCCATGGCCACGACCCGTTCCTGGTCCTCGTCGGCCGCGACCACGGGAGCTACCTCCTCCATGACATCGCTGACGGAATGCTGCATTCCTGCAGACAACAGCCTGGGCAGCCGGACCAGACCCTGGAGACAGCCGTTGTCGTCCACCACGTAGACCGCTCCAACCGATTCGTAATCCCCCCCGGCCAGGCCCGAGAGAACCGAACCGATGGGTTCGCCCGGGCGCGCCGTCGGAATCCGCGTCACCATGTGCGAGCGGGCGGTCTCCGCCGCTTCCTTTGGCTCCGGCTCTCTTACTTCGTGGCCGGACCCGGGATCCTCGAGATCGGTGACTGTCATCAGTATTTCCACGATGGCCGCGTCAGGCCTCAGTTGCTACATTCATGTTAGGGACGACTGTCTTCGGAGACCAGCCCATGGCCAGAACGAGCAGCACCCGGTCCACCGCCGGAACCGGAAAGGCGAAAGGGCGCAGGCCGGCTACGGTCCGGATCAGCGATAAGGACCGCAGCGCACTGGCGCTTGCCTGCGATCGCCTGGAACACCCGAGCCTGGCCGCCCGACTGACGGCCCTCATCGGAAGACCCGTGGAAGAAGGCCTGAAACTTCTGCCCAGACGGTGGTACGGGCGAATCCACGATTCAGCGGAGGCCACCATCAGCCGGGCCCTGTCGGTGGCCATCCGGACCCTGCCTGAGAATGACCGGACCGCGCGGGAGGACCTGCACAAGCTCCTCTGCATCGGCTCCGGTGCCGTCGGAGGATTCTTCGGCCTGCCGGGCACCCTGGCGGAGCTGCCGCTGACGACGACCCTGATGATGCGCTCCATCGCCGATATCGCCCGGGACGAGGGCGAAGACCTGGCCCTGGTGGAAGGCCGCATGGCCTGTGTCGAGGTCTTTGCCTACGGCGGCCGACCGGCGGAGGATGATGCTGCGGAAACCGGCTACTACGGGCTCCGGCTGGCCATGGCCTTCCATTTTTCCCTGGTAAGCGCACAGCTGGTCGAGCACGGCATCGCCCAAAGGACCCTGCCGGCGACGGTGGCCCTGACCCGGGCCATCGCCGGCCGATTCGGCGTGGCGGTCTCCGACAAGATCGCTTTCCAGCTGGTGCCCTTGATTGGCGCTATCGGCGGCGCTGCGGTCAACGCCATTTTCGTGCATCACTTCCAGGAAATGGCCAGGGGACATTTCACGGTCCGCCGCCTCGAGCGCAAATACGGCCAGAACCGGGTTCAGCAGGCCTACGAGAAGATCCGCAAGGAAGGCATCGAGGTCCGCCGGAGCAGGCCCCGCGTACTTTCGACGGCTGCGTAATCTCGCGCCCTCTTCCCCCGGCCCGGGCGAAGCTGCGTTTCCTCCGCGGCGCCCGGACGATGAAGTCCTATGCGCCAATCTCCGCGACGGGGCGCGTATCGGCGCCGGACAAGGCGAGAATCCAGCGGCCGTAGAAAAACAGCCCGATGGCGGCGCCCACGGCGATAACAGCCATCAGGTACCAGACTGCGCCCACGTTGTTGGCCTGATACAGCATCTCGGTCAACGCCTCGGGGGTACGCCCGGTTGTCATCACCATGAACTGGAAGGCTTCGCCGGTGGGCACCGAGTCGAGTTCCGCCGCAGAAACGCCATTCTCCAGAAGCCAGTTCCTGGCCAGCGTCTCCTTGGCGGCAAACATGCCGTATAGCTTTGCGCCGACGTAGCCCTCGGTGACCCATCCGACAGCCAGGGGCAGATTGGAAAATCCCAGGTACATGGCTTTCTTGTCATCCGGGGCGAAGTTGCCGATGAACTCGGAGAACTTGGGACTGGAGAACATCTCGCCGGCGCTGAAAATCATGATGCCGAACAGGCAAATCCAGGCGCCGGCGGAGAACCCGATCATGCTGAAAGCCACGGCGGTCAGCATGGTGCCCAGGATCATGCTGTTGGTGGCGCGGAGCTTGCCGCTGAAATGGGCGAACAGAAAACAGGTCAGCATGATCATGCCGGCATTCACGTTCAAAAGGCCCTCGGGCAGGATCCGCGTGCCGTCCTGGCTCATGCCGAGGAGCCCGATGGCCACGGCGCTGGACGTGCCATCAGGTCCGAACAGGCTTTTGACAATTGTCGATGTATCCACCCAGTCGCGGATGTGCAGGGGAAGAACGTCGAACAGGGCGTTAAACATGAACCAGAACCCGGACATGATCACCAGAAATACCCAGAGGTGCGGCTTGGAGAGCTCCAGCAGCGAGTCATGCAGGAGATTGCCCTGTTTGATTTCACCCGCCGCGACCCGACGCTGGTGCTCGAGCCGTTCCTCGATGTGAGGCTCCTTGTACGTGAGCAGGAGCAGGAAATTGATGGAGATGATCGCGGCGCAAGCGTAAAAAACATTGGACCAGGCAAGCTGCCGCATCTGTGCCGCCAGAAGGGGCCCCATCCAGCCGCCGATATTCACGGTCTGGTAGAAAATACCCCAGGCCATGGAGCTGTTCTGCCGGTTCGTGGCTTTCACCAGCGTCCCCTGGATACCGGGCTTGAAGATCCCCGTGCCGATCGCCAGCACGATGGCGCCGAGGGTGAAACCCCAGAACGACGGGAAAAAGGCCATGATCAGGTAGGCGACAATCTTGACAACGGTGGACAGGAAGATCGTTTGCTTGTACCCGATGCGATCGGAAAGCCCCCCGACCAGCGCCGGCACCAGGGACTGGAACAGGGCCCAGATAAAGAAGATGGCGCCGAGGTCCTCGGCGGTCACGCCGAGGCCTCCTTCCGAGACCGGTGCCGTCACGTACAGGCCCGAGACGGCCCGAACCCCGTAGTAGGCGAGGCGCTCCACCATTTCCATCCCGCCGACGATCCAGAAGACATAGCCGAGGCTGGCGATGGAAGCGGCCAGGCCGAGCTGCTTCACATCGCGCAGGGCCTGGGTGTCGGGGGTAACCGGTGTTGTCATGGCTTTTTCTCCGCCCGGCGGCAAGTGGGCGCCAATTCAGCGCATTGTAAGGGATCCAGACGCGGGGGCGGGCCCGGGCCCTGCGGTACCATGTCCGAAAATCAGGGGTCTTCGTGGTCGAGACGAACTACACCATCATCCTGACGTTCGCCGCGTATCTTGCCGTGGTCCTGGTCGTCGGCGCCGTGGCCTGG
>JASFOT010000331.1:0-3336 GCA_050116375.1 Gammaproteobacteria bacterium
CGACCGAAACCCGCCCCCTACCGGCGTGGCCAGCGGACCCTTGATGGACACGACGTATCGCTTCAGGGCGTCGATGGTTTCGTCCGGCAGGAACTGGGCGCTGCCGTAGCGTTCCGAGGCCTTCTGTCCCGCGAAAATCTCCATCCAGGCTATCCGGCGATCCTGTTTGTAGGCACGCCCCACCGCCTCGTCCACCACACGGCGCATCACGGGCGTGACGTCCCGGCCGATTCCGTCGCCCTCTATGAAGGGGATAATCGGTGTGTCGGGAACATGAATAGTGAAATCGGTGTTGACCGTAATCGGCTCCCCGTGCTCGGGAACGTCGATCATTTCATAACGCATCTGAGCGTCCTCTGCTGATGGTGGGCCCTGTGACATGAGGCCGCGAATTATCCGGATCGGCCCGGCCGCCCTCAAGCTGTACAAACATAAAGACCCCGACGGTTCACACCGCCGGGGTCTGGTCCCTTGTCCCCGGGCCGAAGTCAGCCTGTCTTGTCGAACTGAGCCTCTTCCGTGGAGCCGCTCAGCGCCGACAGGGACGAGGTTCCTGCGGTCACTGCCTGCGTCACGGCGTCGAAGTAACCGGCGCCGACCTCGCGCTGGTGCTTGGTAGCCGTGTAGCCTTCCGCCTCGCTCTGGAACTCCGCTTCCTGGAGTTCAACGTAGGCGGCCATCTGGCGCTCCTTGTATCCCTTGGCGAGCTTGAACATGTGATAGTTCAGGTTATGGAACCCGGCCAGGGTGATGAACTGGAACTTGTAGCCCATGGCGCCCAGCTCGCGCTGGAACTTGGCGATGGTGGCATCGTCCAGATTCTTCTTCCAGTTGAACGACGGCGAGCAGTTGTAGGCGAATAACTGATCCGGATATTCCTTGCGAATCGCCTCCGCAAACTTCTTGGCGTCGTCCAGATTCGGCACGGATGTCTCGCACCAGATCATGTCGGCCAGCGGCGCGTAGGCCAGACCGCGGGCGATGGCTGCATCGATACCCGACCGCACTCTGAAGAAGCCCTCGGAGGTCCGATCCTCCGAAACGATGAATTCCCGGTCCCGCTCGTCCACGTCCGAGGTCAGCAGGTTTGCGGACTCGGCGTCTGTTCTTGCGACCAGCACCGTAGGCACGCCGCACACGTCTGCAGCCATGCGGGCCGCAGCCAGCTTGTTGACGCCCTCCTGGATCGGCACGAGCACTTTGCCTCCCATGTGGCCGCACTTCTTGGCCGAGGAAAGCTGGTCCTCGAAATGGACGCCGGCGGCGCCAGCCTCGATCATCTGCTTCATCAGCTCGAAGGCGTTGAGAACACCGCCGAAGCCCGCCTCTGCGTCCGCAACGATGGGCTTGAACCAGTCGATGCTGTCGTCACCTTCCGCGTGGGTGATCTGATCCGCTCTCTGCAGGCAGCGGTTGATTCTGTCGACTACCGCCGGCACCGAGTTCGCCGGATAAAGGGACTGGTCCGGATACATATCACCGGAAAGGTTGGCATCACCGGCCACCTGCCAGCCGGACAGGTAGATGGCATCCAGTCCCGCCCGGACCTGCTGCATGGCCTGGTTCCCGGTCAGGGCTCCCAGGGCGTTCACGAAGGGCTTCTCGTGGATATAGGACCAGAGCTTCTCTGCGCCCAGGCGGGCCAGGGTGTACTCGATCTCGATTGATCCGCTGAGTCGTACCACGTCTTCCGCGGAGTAAGGGCGCTCAATACCTTTCCAGCGTGGTGATTCTGCCCATTCCTTACGGAGACGGTCAGCGCTCTTGGTCATTTTGGTCTACCTCTGCAACTGCGTGTCGTGAAAAATTTCTCGCCGGTCTCAGTCGATTTCCTCGTATGCAACCAGCGTCAGGAATTCTATGAACTCGTCATCCAGCGTGATCTTGTCGAGCAGCTCGGCCGCCGCACGATAATTTCCGCCGGCGAACTCCGCGTCGCCGACGTCGGCCTGGATCTTGCCAAGTTCCTCGTCGCGGACCTGCTTGTAGAGCTCTGCCGTGACGCGCCGTCCATCGTCCAGGACCCCGCCGGGGTGCCGGATCCACTGCCAGATTTGCGCCCGGGAGATCTCCGCGGTGGCCGCATCCTCCATGAGGTTGAAGATCGGCACGCATCCGTTGCCCGACAGCCACGCGGCCATGTAGCGGATGCCTATGTTGACGTTACTTCTGAGTCCTTCTTCCGTAATCGTGCCTTCGGGAAGCTTGAGCAGATCCGCGGCGCTCACTTCCACGTCGCGACGCAGCCGGTCGAGCTGATTGGGACCCGGCATGTGCTTGTCGAAGACTTCTTTGGCCACGGGCACGAGCCCGGGGTGCGCCACCCATGTTCCGTCGTGGCCATCACCGGCCTCCCGCTCCTTGTCCTGCACCACCTTGCCGATCGCCACTTCGTTGGCTTCCGGATCGCCCTTGATGGGAATCTGGGCGGCCATGCCCCCGATGGCCATGGCGCCGCGGCGGTGGCAGGTCTTGATCGAAAGCTGTGAATACGAGCGCAGGAAGTGGGTGGTCATGGTGACCTGCCCGCGATCGGGCAGCACGAAATCGGGGAATTTCTGGAACTTCTTGATAAAGCTGAAGATGTAATCCCATCGGCCGCAGTTCAGCCCCACAATGTAATCCCGCAGCACGTAGAGTATTTCGTCCATCTCGAAGGCTGCGAGAATGGTTTCGATCAGAACGGTGCATTTGATCGTCCCGTGCCGCAGGCCGAGCCGGTTTTCCGCGTACTCGAAAACCTCGGTCCAGAGCCGGGCTTCCAGATGATTCTCCAGCTTGGGCAGATAGAAATACGGTCCGGTGCCGTTCTCCGCCAGCTTGTCGGCGTTGTGGAAGAGGTACAGCCCGAAATCCACCAGCCCTCCCGGCGCCCGTTGCCCGTCCACCAGAATGTGCTTCTCGAACAGATGCCAGCCCCGGGGCCGGACAAGCAGAACAGCCGTCTTGTCAGCCAGCCGGTATTCCTTCCCTTCCGGGCTTGTGAACTCGATGGAGCCGTCCACGGCGTCGCGAAGGTTGATCTGCCCCTGAACCACGTTGTGCCAGGTAGGCGTCATGGAATCCTCGCAGTCGGCCATGAATACGCTGGCGCCCGAGTTCAGGGCGTTGATGACCATTTTGCGGTCGGTCGGACCGGTAATTTCGACCCGTCGATCCGTAAGATCCGAGGGGATGCCGGCGATGGTCCAGTCCGATTCCCGTATCTGCCGGGTCTCGGGCAGAAAGTCAGGAAACCGGCCGTCGTTAATGGCCTGCTGCCGCTTCTTGCGTTGCTCCAGCAACTCCGTCACCCGGGGCGCGAAACGTTGTGAAAGTTCCGCGATGAAAGTCATC
>JASFOT010000332.1:0-3331 GCA_050116375.1 Gammaproteobacteria bacterium
ATGTTCTGCGTTATCGGGCTGTTTCTTTCGCCCCTCCTCTAGGAGCCGGGCAGTGACTCCAGGAAAGCGGAGAGGCCGCGGAGATAGGCGCCTTCGTGTCTCAGGTGAGCGTCGTTATGGGTTCCCCGCAGTTCCAGAAACATTCTGGGTTCGGGGGCCGCTTCGAAGATCGCCTGGCCGTGGCTGAATGGAATAATCTCGTCATCCCGACTGTGGACGACCAGAACCGGGCATCGGACGTCCTGGATGTAGTCGCGAGTGGCGTGCTTCAGGCGGCTCAGCACCCGGACCGGCAGCCAGGGATAAATTTCCCCCGCCACGTCCGGAACCGAAGTAAAGGATGACTCCACGATGAGCCCGAGAGGCGGATGCCGCTCGGCCAGCCGGGCAGCGACAGAGGCCCCCAGTGACCGTCCGAAGATCAGGATCTGGTCAGCATCGGCACCGCGGACACTAATCAGGTAATCCCATGCCGCCTCGGCGTCCAGGTACATGCCGCTCTCGGTGGTCCTGCCGCCGCTCTGTCCGTACCCCCGGTAGTCGATAATGAAAACCGACAGCCCCAGCCCGCGGAATTGCCGAATGGAATCGATACGGTGCGAGATGTTTCCTGCGTTACCGTGGAAGAACAGCAGAATGCGGTCTCCGTCTCCAGGCACAAACCAGCCGTGAACACGGACGCCGTCGCCGGTCTGCAGGAAGACATCTTCGTAGGCCATGCCGGCGGCCGCCGGGGTGGCGGTCAGTTCCCGGCCGGGAACCTCGGACAAGTACAGCATCCGTCCCTGCATCAGATAGACGCCGGCCACGAGCAGGCCATAGCCGCCTGCAGCAAAGAGCAGGATCTTCAACATGATTTTCGATCAGGCATCCGCAATTCGGCAACGCCCGGGTCTGCGAAAGTCTGCGCCGATCCGGATCCTCATGACTGACCGGCCCCTCTTTGGATCTGCTCGGATTCGATGATGGTCACCCCGGGGTTCTCCACGCGAGCCGCCCGTTGCATCGTCTCCGCGACCCGCGCGGCGCTGACCGGGCGAACACGTTTCATGGGCCCAATCATGATTGGCGACACCGCCGCCAGCAAGACCCCTCCAAACCGTTCCCCGAGTCGGAATTCGCTCCGATCCCCTGTCAGCAGCGAGGGTCGCACGATAACCAGGGAAGTCAGGTTCAGCTGCCGGAGATCACGCTCCGTTTCGCCCTTTACGCGCAGGTAGAAATTACGGCTGTCAGCATCGGCGCCGACGGATGAAACCACCACGATGCTGCGGGCGCCAAGGCTCGCTGCCAGCCGTCCGAACGCCAGGACATAGTCATGGTCAACACGCCGAAATGCCGCCTGGCTTCCCGCCTTGCGGATCGTCGTCCCGAGACAGCAGAACGCGTGATCAACCCGGCCGATGGAGTCGGAGGCTTCCTGGAGACGCTCGAAGTCCACCAGGTGCTCGCGCATCAGATCGGACTGCACGCCAAGCGGCCGGCGACTCAGCAGGTGGATGCGATTGTAGTCGCCAGAGTCCCGGAGTCGACCTGCCAGCAATCCCCCGATCAGACCGCTGGCGCCCGCGATCAGTGCGGTGAAGGGCTTCTTCCCGGCCGCCTTCAAGTGAGCGGCGTCAATACGATCTCGACGCGACGGTTCAGCGCCCGGCCCTCGGGCGTGTCATTGGATGCAACAGGCTGCGTCTGGCCCCTTCCCGTCACCACCAGTCGCTCGGGGATCACCTCGCGGCTCATCAGGTAATCCGCCACGCTCTGCGCACGGCGCACGGACAGCTGCTGGTTGTAGTCCGCGCGTCCGGTGCTGTCCGTGTGCCCGATGACGTCCACATAAGTCTTTTCGTACTCGTTCAGGACAATGGTCACCGAGTCCAGCACTTCGTAGAAATTCGACGAGATGTCCGCCGAATCAGTGGCGAACGTCACGTTGCCGGGCATATTGAGGATGATCTGGTCCCCGTTCTGGGTGACGCTGACGCCGGTGGCCCTGAGGCGCTGCCGGAGGGCCTCCGCCTGACGATCCATGTAGTTACCGGCGGCAGCGCCCACCAGGGCGCCGATGCCGGCGCCGATGAGCGTTGCCTTTCGGCTGCCGCCGATCACCACTCCAGCCACGGCGCCCGCCGCGGCTCCGATGCCGGTGCCCTTTGCTGTCCGGCTCGTTTCCGGCTCATCGGTATAGGGGTTCAGTGTCTGGCAACCGGTGATGAAGACGGCGGTCGCAGACAGGATGACGACGGCCATACGAAGGGTACGGGGGGACGAAGTATTCATATTCTCTTCCTCAGTTTTAAGTTCTCACGCCGGCGGCCGTCGTGTACGGCGACCGGGCGCTACCCTCCTCCCTTGCCACCAGCCGATCCCTGGGGAATGCCCGCCGGCTGCAGCATCAACGGAGCGGGAAATACCCAGGTCGGGTCCGGCAGATATTCGAGCATCAAATTGATCCGGGGCACGTCGCCCCCGTTTCGAACGGCATGCTGCCAGCGGTTGTTGAAATCGTAGGCGGTCCCGGGGACCATGACAAAATCCTGGTCACCGACCGTATACACGCATCGGGGACAGTCAGAAATCGCAACGTGGATCCGGTGCGCCCGGCTGGCCATCGCCTGCCCATCCACATGGGGATTGATGACGGCACCGGGGGGGAGGCGCACGAAGAGCGCGCGCGTCAAGACTCCGCCGGGGGTCGCGATTGGTTCGATCACCTGAGCGATAACAGGCAGCACAAGGGCTTGCCAGCGTAACCAGTCCGGAAAGGTGTACACGAAGGTCTCGCTGTTGCGTTCCTCCATGATGGGCAGCATGGGTCGCCCGTCACGACGGTTGCGGCGAGCCCAGTCCAGCAGAGATTCCTGCAGCGTCTTGAAACCCCGCTTCGAGTAGGCCGGAACCCACTCGTGTCGCATGACGATGGAGTCTGCTCCGCAGTGCGCCTCGTCCCCCGCCAGCGAGGCTCGTCGGATGGGCCGGGCGTCCCAGTCCCGATCGGACAGCGCGAGTAGCTCTGCCTGGAGTCCGGAAACGTCCGGGCGGGCCAGTTCTCTGTATGGGACGCCGATATCCAATGGCTCTCGTCGTGTCTGCCGGTGGGGCGAATATCTTACCGCAAAGAATCCGACGGGCCGATCAGCGGCGGCGCAGGAGTTCGATAAAGCTCAGGGCGTGGGGATTCCGATCATCGGCGGCACGTTCGCTCCGACTCGCTTCCCGCCAGTCTCCGGGCTCCGGGTCGGGAAACCACGTATCTCCTTCGGGCTCGGCGTGGACACGGGTGAGAAGTATCCTGTCAGCCACGGGCAGCGCATCCCGATAGACGCCGCCCCCG
>JASFOT010000333.1:0-3330 GCA_050116375.1 Gammaproteobacteria bacterium
ACGCCGATTTTCGTTTGTTCCAGGGTGACAGGGTGGGCCGCTCACGTCATCGAGCAGCGGGCGGACAACCGTCTGATCAGGCCCGGTGCGGACTATATCGGGCCGGAACTGCAGGACTGGGTGCCCATCGAAAAGCGCGTCTGAACTGCGGTGACCGCGGGCGGCGGCCGTTAGCCCCTAATCTGTCAAGGAAGCAAACATGTCTTCAGAGGATATCCGTTCGGCGAAACGACCCGAGGCTGACTCGGTTCTGGCGGACATCGCCGACTACGTCATCAAAACAGAGATCTCGAGCCAAGTGGCCTACGAGACCGCACGTTACTGCCTGATGGATACGTTGGCATGCGGATTTCAGGCCCTCGATTATCCCGCCTGTACAAAATTGCTGGGCCCCGTCGTTGCCGGTGCCACCATGCCCGGAGGCAGCCGCGTTCCGGGGACGAGCTGGGAGCTGGACCCCGTGCAGGGTGCTTTCAATATCGGGGCGCTGGTCCGCTGGCTCGATTTCAACGACACGTGGCTTGCGGCGGAATGGGGTCATCCGTCCGACAACCTGGGGGGCATCCTGGCCGTGGCGGACTACCTCAGCCGTCAGGCGGTTTCGGATGGCCGCGCACCGCTGACCATCCGGGACGTGCTGACAGCCATGATCAAGGCGCACGAAATACAGGGCGTCATAGCCCTGGAGAACAGTTTTAACCGCGTTGGTCTTGATCACGTTCTTCTCGTCCGGGTGGCCACGACCGCCGTCGTCACCGGAATACTCGGCGGCACACGGGAGCAGGTGATCAATGCTGTCTCCAACGCCTGGATCGACGGTGGCGCCCTGCGCACCTATCGTCATGCGCCGAACACCGGATCAAGAAAGAGCTGGGCGGCCGGGGATGCAACCAGCCGGGGTGTGCGGCACGCACTGATCGCCATGACAGGAGAGATGGGATATCCCTCGGCCCTGTCGGCGTCACGCTGGGGCTTCTACGATGTCCTGTTCGGCGGCAAGCCATTCACGTTCCCGCAGGGCTACGGGAGCTACGTGATGGAGAACGTGCTTTTCAAGATTTCATTCCCGGCGGAATTTCACGCTCAGACGGCGGTGGAATGCGCGATGGAGCTCCACGACGCCGTGGCCGGCAGAGAGGACCAGATCAAGGAAGTGGTTATCGAGACCCAGGAACCGGGGGTTCGGATTATCGACAAGACCGGCCCTCTCGATAATCCGGCTGACAGAGACCACTGTATTCAATACATGGTGGCTATTCCCCTTCTGTTTGGCCGGCTGACGGCAGAGGACTACGAGGACAGCGTCGCCCGGGATCCGCGGATCGACGCGCTGCGGTCGAAGATGAAAGTCAAGGAGAACCCCCGTTTCACCCGGGATTACTACGACCCGGAGAAGCGCTATATCGGTAACGCAGTTCAGGTTTTCTTCAAGGATGGTTCCGCGACTGCCCGGGTGGAGGTGGAATTCCCGATCGGACACCGGAAAAGAAGGGAAGAGGGAATCCCGATTCTGGTCAGGAAATTCGAGGACAGCCTGCAGGGCAAGCTCGAGCCGAACCAGTTCAGTCGACTGAAAGAACTGTGCGCGGATCAATCTGCCCTCGAGGCGACCAACGTCGACGATTTCGTCGCGCTTCTCGTTCGCGGCTGAATAAATCAGGGTCGTCAGAGAAACCGCCGCGGACATCGTGGCGGCTTCCTGCTGCATTCTGTCAACCGATTGCCCGGCCCCGCGTTGAGTGGAATGAGACTGGATAAATTCACTCTCATCACGCGGAGTATCGAAATGAAACGCAATATAATCAGTGGGTTGGCCGCCTGCGCCGTTCTCATGACAACCTTTATTGCCACGGCCCAGGAAACGCAGTCAGAGGCTGACGCCGATGCCGCGCGGACGCAGCAGCAAGAGCGTCAGCGGGCGCGAATCCAGGAGCCGGCGCTGACCCCCGAAGAGCGGCAGGCTCGACGCGAGCAGTGGGACGAAATGAGTGCCGAGGAGCGCGAGCAAGTACGCGAAGAGCGCCGCCAGCAGTGGCAGGCAATGACCCCCGAGGAGCAGGCTCAGATCCGTGAACGACGCCGCGAGCAGTGGCAAGCGCTGACCCCTGAGGAGCAGGCTCAGATCCGTGAACGACACCGTGAGCGGTGGGAAGCAATGAGTCCGGAGGAGAAGGACCAGCTTCGACAGCGACGGCAGGAGCGACAAAAGCTCCACTCGGGAGACCGTAGCGGCAACGGCGGGATGCCGAAAGGCGGCGCCGGCAAGAGATCCGGGGGCAGATCCTGAATCCCAGGGCTTAGTTTCTCCTGAGCAATGGCCGCGATCCCGAGGGGTCGCGGCCTTTTTGTGTATGTCTCCGGGCAACAGTCCGGCCGTGAAGCGTTATACTGCGCCGCCTTCCGGAGGGGCGGGTCCCGATGACAGGGCGCACGAAACAACGGCTGCAGGCAGATCTTCCGAGACTGAACATCGAGCTCTCGGATCATCAGATGGAAACCCTGGTGGAGTTTCTTGCCCTGCTCGTAAAGTGGAACCGCACCTACAGGCTCACCGCGGTGACGGACCCGGATGAGATAGTGTCCAGACATCTGCTGGATAGCCTGAGCGTTCTGCCCTTCATCGTCGGTCCCCGAGTGCTCGACGTAGGGTCCGGAGCCGGGTTGCCTGGAATCCCCCTGGCGGTGGCCCGGCCAGAGTGGGAATTCACGCTCCTGGACAGTAACGGCAAGAAGACACGTTTCATGACTCATGCGGCGGGACGACTGGGTCTCGACAATGTCCGTATTGCCAGGGCCCGGGTAGAGGACTATGCCGACGAGATTGGCTTTGATACCGTCATCAGCCGGGCATTTTCCAGCCTCGCCGATTTCGTGCAGCGCGCGGGTCATCTTTGCTCGGAAAGGGGCTGCTTGCTGGCGATGAAAGGACGATTGCATGACGAAGAGATGGCCACGGTTCCGGCAGGCTGGGGTATTTCAACGACGACGCGGCTGTCCGTTCCCGGAGTGAAGGGCCGCCGCCACCTGGTGGTGATGACCAGGAACGGGCGACACTGAAACCCATGACGAAGATCATTGCAGTGGCCAACCAGAAAGGCGGAGTGGGCAAAACCACGACTGCCGTCAATCTGGCCGCCTCTCTGGCGGCCAGTGACCGGCGCGTACTCATGGTGGATCTTGATCCCCAGGGCAATGCGACCATGGGCTGCGGGATCGACAAGGGTTCCCTCGAGGTCTCGGCCTGCGACGTGCTGCTGGGGGATGCGGAGGCCAGGCAGGCGATTCAGCGTGCCGCGGAAGGAGATTTCGACGTCATTCCGGCGAATGCCG
>JASFOT010000334.1:0-3328 GCA_050116375.1 Gammaproteobacteria bacterium
GATAGCGGAGGCCGAACATTTCCTGCATGCGGGTGAGCCGCTGCTGGCTTACAACGAAATTCAGCAGGGACTGGAGACCTGGCCGGAAAGTGTCCGACTGCGGCAGCTGCAGGGTCTGGCCCTGGCGCGCAGTGGCGCCATGAGGCGGGCGAACATAGTGCTCCAGTCACTGAAAGACGAGGGGCTAACCGATGGCGAGACCCTGGGCTTGCTCGCGCGGACGCACAAGGATCTCGGGTTATCTGCCAAAGACAGCGATGAGCGGGTCAGGCATCTGTCTTCCGCTTTCGCGATCTACCACGAAGCCTACGAAAGATCCCTGGATAAAGGCAGGGTCGAGGACGCTTACTATACCGGCATCAATGCAGCGACCATGGCCCTGTGGATGGGGAAAGGCGCCGAGGCCCGCGCGATTGCCGCCAACGTACGGGACTTGTGTCTCAAGGAACTGGAGGGACAGGTCTCGAAGGATGCGGAGTACTGGATCAGGGCGACGCTGGGGGAGGCCGCCCTTGTGCTCGGCAATCTCGACATTGCGAGGGCGGCATATTCCGGCGCCGCGCGAGTGGCCAACGGAAGGTTCGGGGATATGGCTTCGACACGCCGTCAGGCCCAACTTTTGCTGGACCACCTCGGGCTGGACGGGGAATGGCTGACTCAGAGTCTCGCAGCGCCTCCCGTTCTTGTTTATACGGGTCACATGATCGACGCTGCGGACAGGCCAACACCCCGTTTTCCGCCAGGTCTCGAGCAGCAGATGACTGCCGCAATCGGCCAGCGTATCGAATCACTCAAGCCCATCGCAGCCTATGGTTCTGCAGCCTGCGGCACCGATATTCTTTGCCTGGAAGCGATGCTGAAACTGGGCCGGGAGACGCATATCATCCTGCCGTTTCCTCCCGAGGAGTTTCGCCAGGCCAGCGTGGATTTTGCCCCGGGCGGTGAATGGGGGCAGCGTTTCGAGCGCGTGCTCGAGGCGGCCGAGAGCATTACGGTGACCAGCGAGCACCGGGCAACCGGAAGCGCATCCAGCTACGAATACGCCAACCAGGTGTTGACCGGTATGGGCAAGCTGCGTGCCGATGTCCTCGGCACTGACGTGGTAGGGCTCGCGGTCTGGGACGGTCGACCCGGTGACGGCGGCGGCGGCACGGCTTCCGCGGTGAAACTCTGGGAGGCCCGCCAGTTCCGGGTGGAATGTATCGGCCTTCCGGGTACGGGAACTGATGCCCCGGAAAATATTGCGGCAGCCGTTGACGCGACCGACGGGGGTGAAGTGGTGGCGGGCTTCCGGCACGAGATAAAGGCCATGCTGTTCGCCGACGCCGTGGGATACAGCCGCCTGACCGAGGACCAGATTCCGATTTTCGTCGCCCGCTTTCTGGGTTCCGTGGCCCGATTGAATCGGGAGGTCGATTACGCACCCATCCATTCTGAAACGGCCGGTGACGGCCTTTACATGGTTTTTGCCAGTGTTTCGGATGCCGGCCGTTATGCTGTTCGCCTGAGCGAGCTTGTTCATGCCGTGGACTGGAAAGAGGAGGGAATGCCGGAGGATATGGATATCCGGATTGCGCTGCATTGCGGACCTGTTTTTTGTGGCCGGGACCCGATTACCAATCTGCCGCTTTTCACCGGCCCCCATACAAGCAGAACGGCGCGAATCGAGCCGATCACCCCCCCGGGGCACGTTTACGCCAGCAGCGCTTTCGCCGCGGTGGCTGCCGCGGCCGGCGTCAGGGACGTGGATTTTCGATATGTAGGCCGAACCCGACTGGCGAAAAAATACGGCTCTTTGCCGCTCTTCCATGTCAGAAAAGCAGCGTCTTTCACCCCTTCCTGAGACGTTTCCCGACGGATCCGGCGGGCGAATGCAGCCGGACCCGGATCGGGGATTTGCGCGTCTGGCGGGATCGGGTTGTCCCCGCCCGCAAACCGCGCTGCCCGGAGTCGCAGAGCGGGCGCGGCCCGGTGCGGGTACAATCCGGCGGCCCAGGGAACACCAGAAACAGGAGCCCGGGTGCCGGAAAGCACGGCACCAGCCTCAGTGAACATGGCACGCCTGGTCGTCATTACGAATTTCAACGCCGGTCGAAACAGGAGCCGCCCTGAATTGATCCGGCGCCTCACCCGGGAAACCGGGGGTGAGTGTGTGGTAGCCGAGGATCTGGAGTCGATCAGGCGAGCTACACGGGAGGCGGTAAACCAGGGAGCCGAGATCCTTGCGGTCAATGGCGGGGACGGGACAGTCCACGGCGCACTGACGGAACTCATGGGCCTGGATACAGAACCGCCGGATCTGGCTGTCGTGCCGGGCGGAACGACCAACATGACCGCCAACGATCTCAACGACAACGGGCCGCTGGAGGGCAGCCTGCGCCGACTGGCGGAGCAGGCCGGGCTTCCTGCGCAGGAACGCGTTCATGTCGATCGTCCGCTGCTCAAGGTAACCCGGCAAGGTACGGCGACGCAGTACGGGTTCTTCCTCGGAGCAGGCGTCATCCTGGACGGCATGGAACACTTTCGCAGTAAAGTAGGTTCCCGGGGTTTGCGGGGGGAACTCGCCGCTGGGATCTCGGTGCTGCGCGGACTTGCGGGGATGGCCAGCGGCGAGGGCGCGTGGGTCGCGTCTCACAGGACGGCCTTCGTCCAGAGGCAAGGCGGCCGGCGGCACGATGATCAGGTGCTGCTGATTGCGACATCGCTGGAACGGCTTTTGCTCGGTATGCGGCCCTGGTGGGGGTCGGACGACGGGCCGATTCATCTCACGTCGATTCGACGCCGTCCGCGGGCTATCGTACGGCGAATGCGCTCCCTGCTTTTCGGCCGACCTCATCCGAGAATGACGGAGTCCGAGGGTTATTTCTCGGAGAATACTGCCGGGTTCGATCTTTATGCCGACGGCCGTTTTGCTCTAGACGGAGAAGTGTTTTCCGTAGAGCCAGGAGAAGCGGTCTCCGTGGAAGCCACCCGGCCAGTGCGTTTCCTCAGGCTCGATCAGCCCGGGAAATGAGGCCCCGTTTCAAGCAAGATCGAGTCTGAAGACCCGGGAGCGTCGCTGGTTGACGATGGGGAATCGTCTCCAGAGCTGGTGGACGGTAGAGTTGTCCTCGAGTTCGTGATTGCTTTCCACCCACCGCACGCCCCGGGAACGCAAGGTGTTGAACATGTCGGCCAGGCCGAGGGCCGTGAGCAGACCGTTCGGATGTCCGGCACGGGCGCCGGCGAGCAGGAAATCGGCGGCTGCCGGCCGCCGGTAGTCTTTCAGGATATGGAAAAAGCCGGCGGGAAATAGCCGGCCATTGGCCTTCTGGAATGCCCGGCTAAG
>JASFOT010000335.1:0-3321 GCA_050116375.1 Gammaproteobacteria bacterium
CCGGTTCCAAGCCGGCGGAAATCATGGACGTGAGCCAGGAAACGGTCGAGGCCGTCATGCGAAAACACGGCATCTACACCATGGTTCACGGGCATACCCATCGCCCGGCCGTCCACCGGTTCCAGGTCGATGGCCATCCCGCGACCCGAATCGTTCTCGGGGACTGGCACGAGCAGGGCAGCGTGCTGCGCTGGTCCCCGTCCGGTTTCAGCCTGGATCCTCTGCCGCGCTGAACCGCCAACCCGGGCCTTTTTCTCCCTCAGGCAGCGGGCCGACTTGATTATGGCGAATCCCCTGCCATCTTTATCTGTGGCGAAAAAGAATTCATCACGACCCGTTATCAGATCATGCATGGCACCACGACCAAGGGCGTTGTACCGGCCCGTTACTGGCACCTCGAAAAGGACGGCCGCATCCAGTGCGATCTCTGTCCCCGCTTCTGCAAGCTCCGGGAAGGCCAGCGGGGGCTGTGTTTCGTCCGCGCGAGAGAAGGCGACGAGCTGGTCTTGACCACCTGGGGACGTTCCAGCGGTTTCTGCTGCGACCCCATCGAGAAGAAACCCCTGTTCCATTTCCTGCCCGGCAGTTCGGTGCTCTCCTTCGGGACCGCCGGCTGCAATCTGGCGTGCAAGTACTGCCAGAACTGGGACATCTCCAGGGCACGGAGAACGGACGCGCTGGCCGCCGAAGCCACGCCCACGGAGATTGCCTCCTCGGCCGTCCGCCACAACTGCCGGTCCGTGGCTTATACCTATAATGATCCGGTGATCTTCATCGAATACGCCCTGGATACGGCGGAGGCCTGCCGGGCGGCGGGGGTCCGGAACGTGGCGGTCACGGCCGGCTATATTTGCCCGGAACCGAGGGTCGACTTTTTCGCCGGAATGGACGCGGCCAACGTGGATCTCAAGGCCTTTACCGAGCGGTTCTACTGGAAGCTCTGTGGAGGACATCTGGAGCCAGTGAAGGAAACCCTCCAGTACCTGGCCCACGAGACTGACGTCTGGCTGGAGGTCACCACCCTCCTGATTCCGGGTGAAAACGACTCGGCAAAGGAAATCGAGCGCTTGAGCGACTGGATCGCCCAGCGTCTGGGTCCCCATGTTCCGCTTCACCTGACGGCGTTCCACGGCGCCTGGAAGATGCAGGATTACCCAGACACGCCCGCCGACACGCTGCGAGAGGCCAGATCCATCGCCCGCAAGAACGGTCTCAAGTTCGTCTACACGGGCAACATCTACGATCCCTCAGGCCAGACCACCTACTGCGGCGCCTGCAATCACCCGGTCATTCAGCGGCAAGGCTACCGGGTGACGGGCTGGAAGCTGGACGAGCAGGGAAGGTGCAGGAGCTGTGGTTCCGCCTGTCCCGGTATTTTCGACGGGCAGCCCGGCACCTGGGGTGGCCGGAGGGCGCCACTGGGTCTCAGCCTGCACTGAGTGATCCCGGGCCGGCAGGCGTGCGCCGTCAGGCCGGTGGTCCGCTGTGGAAACGAATCTCCGTGTCCGGATCGGTGATCAGGTCATTCTCCAGCCGCCTGAAACGCTCGATGCGCCGATCCACTCCCCGGTCGCTCGCCGCGTACTCCCGGGCCAGCTCGAGATAATGAACGAAGTGCCTGCGCTCGGAGGCCAGCAGACCGCGATAGAAGTCGTCGAAGGGTGGCGGAACATGAGGCGCGAGGAGCGCGAATCGCTCACAGGACCTGGCCTCGATAAACGCACCGGCCACAAGCAGATCCACCAGGCGGTCTGGCTCGTCCTTTGCCACCTGCTCACGAAGGCCGGCGGCGTACCGGGATGCGCTCACGGTACGCCAGGGAATATCGGTCTGCCGCATCAGGCGTGTCACCTGCTCGAAATGCCTGAGCTCCTCCCTCGCCAGCCGCGACATGCTCTGCACGAGCCGGTACCGACCGGGATAGCGGTTCATCAGCGACATCGCGGTGGCCGCCGCCTTTTTCTCACAGTTCGCGTGATCGACCGCCAGTACCGGAAGCGCCTGTCGCGCCGCACCGACCCAGGCCGCGGGCGTGGGCTCACCCAGAAAGGCGAGAATTTCATCCGGCGGGGCCCCGGTCATCCGAGCCTCCCCTGCACTTCCCTCAGGCGCTCCATCAATTCGGTCGCTGATCCCGGCCGATCCGCCGGATCCTTCGCCACCATGCTTTCGAAAAGATCCTGCCAGGGGCGCGCCGCCACAGGCAGATGCGGAATGTTCGCGTGCCGGTGTTTGTAAATCACGCCCATCGGTGAAGCCGCCGCAAACGGTTTTTTTCGGGTCAGCATCTCGTAAAAAATCACGCCCAGGCTGTAAATGTCCGCTCGCGCGTCCGCCGGCTCCCCGTGTCCCTGCTCCGGGCTCATGTAGTAGGGCGTGCCGAAGATTTCCCCTGTGCGGGTCAGCTCCAGGGACATTCTCATTCTCTTGGCCAGACCGAAATCGATCAGGGCAACGGTGCCGTCGTCGCGGCACATGACGTTTCCCGGTTTGAGATCACGATGCAGGACACCGACACGGTGTATCGCATCCAGGGCGCCTGCCATCTGAAAGAGAAGTTCGGCGGCCTGAAAAACGTTGATCCCCTGGGCGATTCGCGTTTTCAGATCACCGAGCCGGAAATATTCCATGACAATGAAGGCGTGATCATCGGCGATCCCCAGGTCGTAGATCCGCACCACATTAGGATGCCGGATCGCCGAAATGAGCTCGTACTCCTGAAGAAATCGATCGAAGTCCCGCTTGCCGTCGGCCACGTCCGGAACCTCGGTGAGGACTTTGACGACCACTTTTTCCTCGTCCCGCTCCCGCTCCATCAGGTAGATCGAGGACACACCGCCGACAGCGATCCGCTGGACAAATCGATGACCCTTGAGCGTAAACGCCGCCGCCTCATCGCCGGGCTCGGATACTTCCGCCCGGGGTCGGCTCATCCCGCTGCGGCCGCCGCTGAGTGCTCCCCTGACCAGAGTCGCCAGCCGGTCATGCTCGAGGCGGCCCTTGGGCAGCACGTCATCTGCGCCGGCTTCCAGGGCCTTTCCGATCACGGACTGGTCGCCCTGAGGCGTCATGCATATCACGGGGGGGCAGCCCCGCCGCTGTTTGAGTTGCGACAGAGCCTCGATCCCCGATCCGGATTCCCATCGGTGATCGAGAAAAAGCAGATCGAAATCGGCGGCTTCCGTATCCGCCGGCAGCAGATCGCCGCCCGACGGATCGTGCGACACGACCGTGCTGTCGACCCACTCGGACGTGAGGTGATGGCCCAGCCATTCCCGGTAGGCCTCGTGGTCGTCGATGATCAGGAAACGAATACCCAAG
>JASFOT010000336.1:0-3314 GCA_050116375.1 Gammaproteobacteria bacterium
ACTTTCAAGATCTATCGAGGATATTTCGTCATGACAATTTCTGCGGCTCTCGTTAAGCAGCTCCGGGATCGAACCGGAGCGGGCATGATGGAGTGCAAGAAAGCGCTCGTGGAAACCGGCGGTGACTTGGAGGCCGCGGTGGAGCTGATGCGCAAGAGCGGTCTCGCAAAGGCCGACAAGAAGGCCGGTCGGGTCGCTGCCGAGGGCCTGGTTTCGATCGCCGTTTCCGACGACGGTCGTCGCGCCGCCATCGTGGAGGTCAACTGCGAGACCGATTTCGTCGCCAACGGCGACTCGTTCGGGGATTTCGCTCAGGCTGTCGCCGACGCAGCGCTGGCCCACGCGCCGGCGAACATGGAGGCCCTGCTGGACCTCGAGATCGATGGCGCCACCGTTGAGGGAACCCGCCGTGAGCTCATCGCCAAAATCGGGGAAAACATGAACGTCCGCCGGTTCCAGCTGCTGGAATCGGAAGACATCATCGGTGCTTACGTTCATGGCACGCGCATCGGCGTGGTCGTGGGCCTGTCCGGTGGCGATCCGGAGCTGGCCAAGGACGTGGCCATGCACGTGGCGGCCAGCAGCCCCCTGTGCGTGGCGGAAGAGGACGTGCCGGCCGAGACGCTCGCCAAGGAGCGCGAGATTCTCACCGAGCAGGCTCGCAACGAGGGCAAGCCGGAGGCGATCGTGGAGAAAATGGTGGACGGGCGAGTGCGCAAGTACCTGGCAGGCGTCACTCTCGTCGGACAGCCTTTCGTGAAGGATCCCGACATCACGGTCGGCAAGCTGCTGGGCCAGCGGGACGCCCGCGTGACGGGTTTTGTGCGCTTCGAGGTTGGTGAAGGAATCGAGAAGAAATCGGAGAATTTCGCCGAGGAAGTGATGGCCCAGGTGCAGGGCGCGTGAGGTCTATCGGCAGGCCGATTTGAGTTACACTAGCCGTCAAGAGCCCCGCCTCTGCAGCGGGGTTCTTTTTGAGCCAAGCAATCAGGTGGGAGACATGAACAGGAAAGCTCGGGTTCCGAAGCGGATCCTTCTCAAGCTGAGCGGCGAGGCCCTTCTGGGAGAGATGGACTACGGCATCGATCCCGCCACCCTGACGCGCATCGCATCGGAACTCAGGGACGTGCGAGAGATGGGCGTGCAGGTCGCGGTCGTCATTGGCGGCGGGAATATCTTCAGGGGCGCGGGCCTGGCCGAGGGCGGTATTGACCGGGTCACCGGCGATCACATGGGTATGCTGGCAACGGTGATGAACTCTCTTGCCATGCAGGATTCCCTGGAGAAGCTCGGCGTCCACGCACGCGTCATGTCGGCGCTCACCATCCACGAGGTGTGCGAGGATTACATTCGACGGCGAGCTATCCGGCACCTGGAGAAAAGTCGCGTCGTGCTCCTCGCGGCGGGCACCGGCAATCCGTTCTTCACCACGGACACGGCCGCCAGCCTGCGGGCTATCGAGATCGGCGCGGACATGCTGCTCAAGGCGACCAAGGTCAGCGGCGTTTTCACCGCCGATCCCGTGAAACAGCCTGACGCTCGCCGGTATTCCAGCCTATCCTATGACCAGGTCCTGGCAGACAAGCTGGGCGTCATGGACGCAACCGCCGTGGTGATGTGCCGGGATAACGATCTTCCGCTTAGAGTATTCAACGTTCACAACAAGGGTGATCTGCTGCGCATCGTAAAAGGTGACGACATAGGAACGCTCGTCACCCGGGAAGCGGAGTCAAGGGAGGCCTGAAGAATCACGGGGACGGCACATGCTGAAGGAAATCATCAAGGACGCGGATATTCGAATGGACAAGAGCGTCGCGGCCTTCAAGGATGAGTTGAACAAAATCCGGACCGGGCGAGCGCACACCAGCCTGCTGGACCATATTACCGTGGAATATTACGGATCCGAGGTGCCCCTGAATCAGGTGGCCAGCGTGGGCGTGGAGGATGCGCGAACGCTGACCGTTTCGCCGTGGGACAAGCAGATGGTGTCTGTGGTCGAAAAGGCCATCATGACCAGCGATCTTGGACTGAATCCGGCTACGGCGGGCATGATTATCCGGGTCCCCCTGCCGGCCTTGACGGAAGAGCGTCGCCGCGATCTGGTCAGGGTAGTGAGGCATGAGGCGGAGGGAGCCCGCGTGGCGATCCGCAACATTCGCAGGGACGCCATCCATCACGTCAAGGAACTCCTCAAGGAAAAGGAAATTACCGAGGACGATGAGCGCCGTTCGGAAGAGGAAATCCAGGGGCTCACCGACAAGCATGTTGCCCAGGTAGACGAGATACTGACCGCCAAGGAAGGCGAGTTGATGGAAGTTTGACGGAACTGCCCGGGCCTATGTCTTCGCCGAGACAGGACCCCGCGGCCGATCGCCTGCCCAGGCACATCGCGATTGTGATGGACGGGAACGGTCGCTGGGCACGCTCGAAGGGTCTGCCTCGGGCGGCGGGCCATCGCGCCGGCGTGAAGACCGCAAGAGCCACCGTCGAAGCCTGCGGAGAGCGCGGCATCGGGGCGCTCACGCTTTTCGCTTTCAGTACCGAAAACTGGCGCAGGCCTCGTTCCGAGGTTGGCGCCTTGATGAAACTGATGATCGAAGCCCTGGACCGGGAAGTTGAGGAACTCGCCCGGCGCGGGGTCAGGTTGCGTTTCATAGGCGCCCGGGAGCAGTTATCGGACACCATCATCCAGCGAATGGAGCACGCTGAAGCGCACACGGCGTCGAACGACAAGCTGGATCTGGTGATTGCCCTTGCTTACGGGGGGCGGTGGGATATTGCCCAGGCTGCCCGACGGCTGGCATGCAAGGTCCAGGCGGGGGATCTCGATCCCGGGGAGATCGACGAGGAGATGCTCGGCAGCCAGCTGAGTCTGGACGGATTGCCGGATCCGGATCTCCTGATCCGAACCGGCGGAGAATCCCGCATCAGCAATTTCCTGCTGTGGAACCTCGCCTATTCAGAGCTTTTTTTCACCGATCGGTTATGGCCGGATTTCAGTGGCGACGACCTGGATCGGGCTCTTGCCTTCTACTCGGGTCGGGAGCGCCGTTTTGGCCGGGTCCCCGGTCAGGCGAGGCGGGCCTGAGATGATTCAGCAGAGGCTCGTGACCGCACTGGTACTGGCGGCGGCGCTGCTGCTGGTTATCTTCGTGGTCCCGCCGCAGGTCGCCAGCATATTGCTGGGTCTCTTTGTCGGCGTGGGCGCCTGGGAGTGGTCGCGGCTCGCCGGGATCACCTCGGTCCCCCGTCAGGCCATGTTCGTGTCGGGATGCGTGCTGGTGGGCCTTGTCGCCATAACGCTTTCGAGACAG
>JASFOT010000337.1:0-3311 GCA_050116375.1 Gammaproteobacteria bacterium
TGCCCCCAAAACAGAAGAATGAAATTGTAACCTGTTGATTAAATGGAGCCGGCGACAGGAGTCGAACCCGCGACCTACTGATTACAAATCAGTTGCTCTACCAGCTGAGCTACGCCGGCGCTCTTCGAGGGACAGGGATGTTAGCCCCTGAACGGGGCCGGGGCAATGCGGCCGCCGTGGGAATATCGTAGTCATTTCAGCTGACTTTCCCTTCTACAGCCAATCGGGCCAGTCCCTCCAATGTCAGATGCGGCAGATGCTGTACCGTTTCGTCCAGCAGCGGCAAAAGCCTCTCGGCATCGCCCCCGCTGATGATGAGGGTCGGAGATTTGCCCACCTGTCTGGCCATCTCGTCCCGTGCGCGCTGAATCAGACTGGCCGCCGCCAGCGTTGTGCCCCGAACAATCGACTCGTGGGTGTCCGTGGCGAACATCGCCATGCCACCCTCCAGAGGCTGCTCGGACAGGGCGCGCAGGTTGCCCGTTTCGGAAAACAGCGCGCCTCGCATCATGCCTATACCGGGAGCAATCAATCCTCCCAGGTGACGCCCCTTGACGAGACCGTCCACGGTCAGGGCCGAACCGGCATCCACGATGCAGGCGACCTCGTAGCCCCGCGCGTGAGCTCCGATCAGGCCCGCCCAGCGGTCCGCACCCAGGCGCCCCGCTTCCGGGTAACCGTTGGTCACTCCACAGGCTTCCCGGGTCGCGACCACGAAGTCCGCAGTGACGCCGAAATCGTTACGAATTGCGGCCTCGAGCTCCCGATGGATTGCCGGTCCCGCGACGCTGCATACGAACACCTCCCTGACCTTGCCCGGGATCCTGTCGGTCCGTTCCAGGGCGGGGCCGAGACCCAGATTTCGGTGCTGGACGCTGCCCAGGGGAGTCATGACACCGTTCTGCCAGACTCCGGCCTTGATGTTCGTGTTACCCACATCCAGCAACAAAATCATTGTCCCGGCCTCACTTTCACATCACCTGCGGTAATTCGCTCGATCTTTCCGCCTGTATCCAGCCTCAGAGCACCGTCGCTGTCGATGCCCGCAGCTCGCCCTACAAGACTTCCCTGGCCGGTCGAGATTGTCACCGTCCGCCCGAATAACGCGTCAGCCGCGCGCCATTCATTGGCGGGCCGATCCATAGCGCCCGCCTCGAACATTTCCAGACGGTCGAACAGAAGGGCTACGATTCTCGCCGCCAGGGCGTTTCGATCCGGAATTTCTCCGTCACAAGCCTCGCTCAGGTCCGCCGGAGCCAGGCCACCCGAGCTTTCGATATCCCCGGCAAGCCCGCGGGGCAACCGGAAATTGATCCCGACTCCTATCACGGCGTGGCATGGCCCGTTTCCCTCGGCCCTCAATTCCAGCAGCAGACCGCCGAGTTTGCCAGCCCTCACGACCAGGTCATTGGGCCACTTCAGCATGACCCCGGGAATCCCGAGCGACAGCAGCGCTTCGCGAACAGCGAGCCCGGCTTCGATACTCAGGGCGGAAAGATTGCCGGGCGGCCGCTGAAATTGCCATGCCAGGGACAGGCAGATTCCGCTGCCCGGGGGAGACAGCCACCGGCGGCCGCTCCGACCTCGCCCCCCTGTCTGGAATTCCGCCAGGCAGACCAGAGCATTTCCAGGCTCCGGCGGCGGAACCGCCAGAAGGCGATTGTTGGTGGAATCAGCCTCGGCCAGCACCCGGACGCGTACGCGACGGCGCACGGACGGTTCCAGGCCTGCCAGGACTCGATCCTCCTCGAACCAGTCCACCGGGAACGGCAACCGGTACCCCTTGCCGCGGACGGCATGCAGTTCCACGCCGCGCTCCTGCAGATCCCGCAGGGCGTTCCAGACGGTGGAGCGGCTGACCCCGAACTCTTCGGCCAGTGACTGTCCGGAGTGAAAGCGCCCGTCCGCCAATCGCCGGGCCAGACGCCAGACCAGTTCCACTGACTAATGCCTTCGTGTCAGAAGGGCCCGGAACATCCGGTGCTCGGTTCCCGAGCGGAGACGAGCCAGGTTGCTGCGATGGGTATAGATAATCAACAGCGCCATCGCGAGAGAGAAGAGCAGAATCGGGCTGTTCATTCCCTGCCCCGTGAGTACCGTGTAAACCGGTGCCGCCGCGGCACCCGCCATGGTTGCGATACCCACGTACCCGAACAGCATCATGCTGGCCAGCCAGGTAAGGACGACGACCAGCAGCACACCGGGAGACAACACGGCGTACACGCCGATGAGCGTGGCCATGCCCTTGCCGCCCCGGAAACCGAAATAGATCGGATAACAATGGCCGATGACGGCGGCCGCTCCGCAGGCGACCTGAACCCACGGCAGGGCGTCTGCGGAACCGGCGCCAAGCCGGGGCAGCCACGCCGCGGCAGCCACGGCCTTGAGGACATCGATAAGAACTACGCCAAGAGCGAAGAACTTGCCGTGGGTCCGAAGGGCATTGGTTCCGCCAGCGTTGCCGCTTCCCTCCTGCCGGATATCCACGCCGATCAGCCGCCCGAGTATGAGGCTACCGTTGAGAGAGCCGAGGAGATAGGCGGCGAAAACCTTGACGGCGATGGCAAACATATCGGAATTCTAGCAGCGAGGGTCAGGCCCCGACATGCGCACGAATGGCCTCGGCATGGGCCGCCAGCACTTCAGGGTCCTCCGGTTCCACGCCGTGAAAATGGAAGCCCCCGGAGTCATATCGCGGAATGATGTGGAAATGCAGGTGAAATACGGTCTGGCCTGCCCTGGACCCGTTGAGCTGCCCGATCATCATCCCTGCGGGGCTGAAAGCGGCGCGGACAGCTTTTGCCACCCGCTGTGTCGTCGTTATGGTGGCCGCCAGCATGTCCGGGGACAGATCGAAAATGTCCTTGGCCGGCGCTTTCGGGATCACCAGAGTGTGCCCCCTCGTCTGGGGCATGATGTCCATGAATGCCAGTGTTTTCTCGTCCTCGAATACCTTGTGAGCAGGAGCGTCGCCGCGGAGGATTTTCGCGAAGACGTTTTCCGGGTCGTAGGCCACTCGTGAACCTCCTGTTTAGCGATGCCGTTGATAATACGCCGCTCTTGGATGCTAACAGCCACTCACCGGCGACGGTCTCGATTCCATAGTGTAATCTCGCCGGATCTCAAACCCGTCTCGAGACATGGCCAAGGAACCGGACAGCACGCCCCCCATCGCCACGCTGATCGTAAACCCCAAGGCGGGCAAGGGTCGCGGGCGGCGGTACGCCCGCCGACTGAGACGCTACCTGGAGGGCAGCGGCCTCAGGTTCAGGGCGGTTTTCAGCCGGGCTCCCGGAGATGTTGAGGCACGG
>JASFOT010000338.1:0-3306 GCA_050116375.1 Gammaproteobacteria bacterium
GCAGGCGACGCTGGCCTACGGCTACGGCCTTTCAGTGACGCCCCTCCAGCTTGCGAAAGCTTTCGCCATCCTCGGTTCCGACGGGCTGAGTCGGCCGGTCACCCTGGTCGCCACCGATGGCGTACCAGAGGCGGAGACCAGGGTGATTTCCGCGCAGACCGCCCACGATGTCATCGGCATGCTCGAAACGGTGGTGGCTCCGGGCGGTACCGCCACCCGGGCCGCCGTGCCTGGTTATCGCATCGCGGGGAAGACGGGAACGGCCCGCAAGGCAACCGCAGGCGGATATTCCGAAAAGCTTTACACCGCTGTGTTCGGCGGGCTGGCACCGGCCTCCCGGCCGAGACTCGCTGCGGTGGTCGTGATCCACGAGCCTTCGGACGGCGCCTACTACGGCGGCGAAGTGGCGGCGCCTGTTTTTGCCGAGGTCGTGGCGGGTTCTCTCAGAATACTCGGTATTCCGCCGGACCAGGCGTCCGGGCACGGTTCCGGCGACGGCGCCATCCAGGCGATGAGACGGCCATGATGTCAGTCTCCTCCCGGGTTCGCGCGACGACGATAGGCGACCTGCTGGGTGACGCCGCCCCGCCATCGGCGCGCCG
The DNA here is from genome assembly GCA_050116375.1 of Gammaproteobacteria bacterium. Taxonomy (GTDB): domain Bacteria; phylum Pseudomonadota; class Gammaproteobacteria; order Steroidobacterales; family XN24; genus JAHEFR01. The sequence goes on from JASFOT010000338.1 coordinate 603, forward strand.
AGTGCCGATCAAGGACATCGCCCAGGACAGCCGCCGGGTCGTTCCCGGTTCCCTGTTCCTTGCGGTGGCGGGCGAGACGCATCACGGCCTGGATTTCCTGAAGGAGGCTATGGATGCCGGGGCCACGGCAGTGGCCTGGGAGCCTTCCCCGGAATTTGCCGGCCCCGTCGTCGCGCCGCCATCGATCTGTTTTCCCGTGGACGATCTCCGGCGCCGGCTCGGCGAGATCGCCGACCGATTTTTCGGTGCTCCGTCCCGGCGGGCGGATGTGGTAGGCGTCACCGGCACCAACGGCAAAACGACCTGCGCATACCTGATCGCCAGGGCGCTCGGAATCGCGGGCCGCAAGGCCGGCTACATGGGCACGATCGGCACCGGATTTCCGGACCATCTGTTGCCGAGCGAACTCACCACGGCCGACGCAATCGAGACCCACCGCCGACTGGCGCGACTGGTCGACGACGGCGCCACTGCCGCTGCAATGGAGGTCTCGTCTCACGCTCTGGATCAGGGTCGTGTGCAGGGGGTGCGTTTCAAGGCCGGCGTTTTCACCAATCTGAGCCGCGAGCACCTGGATTACCACGGCGACATGGCGGCCTACACCGAGGCCAAGCGCAGGCTTTTTCAGACGCCGGAGCTCAAGTGGGCGGTGGCGAACACGGACGACCCCGCCGGTGCGGGAATGCTGGAGGCTGCCGGACCGGCCGTCCGTAAAGTTGCGGTGGGCAGCGGCTTTCAGTCCGCAGCTGACAGGAACCTGGTGCTGCGGGAAGTCCTTGCCGAGCCCGGCGGCATGGCGGTGCGCCTCGATGGCGACTGGGGCGAAATGGAAATCTCGTCGCGTCTCTTCGGGCGATTCAATGCGGACAACCTGGCCCTGGCGCTGGCCGTGCTCCTCGTGATGGACGTGCCCGCGGCGCAAGCCTGCTCGGCCCTGTCGCATGTGCCCGCGCCTCCCGGCCGGATGGAAATTTTCCCGAGCGCGGATTCCACGGGTCCGTCGCTGGTGGTGGATTACGCCCACACGCCCGATGCCCTTGAAAAGGCCCTGAGTGCCCTTCGACTGCACTGCCGCGGACGCCTGACGGTGGTCTTCGGCTGCGGCGGCGACCGGGACAGGGGCAAGCGACCCGAGATGGGGCGGGTCGCAGAAGAGCTGGCGGACGTCGTCATGATCACCGACGACAATCCGCGGTCCGAGGACGGCGGGCGGATTGTCGAAGACATCATCGCCGGAATGAAAATGCGGCCGGAGGTCATCCGGGACCGGGAAGCCGCGATCCGCTCGGCCTATGGTCAGTCCGGAGAAGGCGATGTGGTGCTGGTGGCCGGCAAGGGCCACGAGGATTATCAGATCGTCGGCGCAGAGTGTCGCCGTTACAGCGACCGGGATGTGGCAGACAGGCTGGCGGGAGGGGCGGCATGATCACCGGCACCCTGCGCGAGGTCGCCACTCTCCTGCGAGGCGAACTGACCGGCGGCGACGGTGAATTCCGCGGTGTCAGCACCGACAGCCGAAGGCTGGAGTCCGGTCAGCTCTTCTTTGCGCTGGTGGGTCCCCGTTTCGACGGCCACGAGTTTCTGGCAGACGCCGCGGATCGCGGAGCCGCCGGTGCGGTGGTGTCCCGCACGAACTCCGAAACACTGTCCTGTGTCCGGGTCCCCAATACACTCCGCGCGCTGGGCGAGCTGGCCGCCGATTGGCGGGCGCGCTTCCAGATCCCCGTTATCGGGATCACGGGCAGCGCAGGCAAGACCACGGTCAAGGAAATGACTGCCGCAATCCTGTCGGAGAGTCGAGTGACGCTGGTCACCCGCGGCAACCTGAATAACGAGATTGGCGTTCCGCTGACGCTGTTCGGTCTCGACTCCCGTCATCGGGCCGCCGTCATCGAAATGGGGGCGAACCATCAGGGCGAGATCGCCCGCCTCACCGCCATGGCAAGACCGTCTATCGGCGTGGTCACTCTCGCCGGTGACGCGCACCTGGAAGGATTTGGTTCCGTCGAAGGAATAGCGCGCGGCAAAGGAGAGCTTTTCCAGGGCCTCCCTGAGGAAGGCGTTGCGGTGATCAACGCCGACGACTGCTACGCGGCGTTCTGGCGAAAAACGGCAGGGGCCGGCCGCGTCGTGTACTTCGGTCTAGGGCCCGGCGCCGATTACACGGCCAGAGACCTGCGGGTGGAGACGGCAGGCGGGGCGCAGGTGAATTTCCGCCTGGTCTGTCCTCTCGGCGAGGCGCAGGTGTCGGTTCCCCTGGCGGGCCGGCACAACGTCATGAATGCGCTGGCGGCGGCAGCTGCTGCCGCGGAGGCGGGTGCGTCACTGCAGGATATATGCTCGGGTCTGGCCAAGACCCCCGGCGTGGCGGGCAGAATGCAGCTTGTTCGCGGCGTGGCGGGCTGCCGCATCATCGACGACACCTACAACGCCAACCCCGGCGCGGTGAGAGCGGCCCTGGATTATCTCTGCGGACTCGAGGGAAGCGCCTGGGCCGTACTGGCGGACATGGGCGAGCTGGGGGAGCGCGCTGCCCGGCTGCACCGGGAGATCGGCGAGTATGCACGGTCGGTCGGTGTCGAAAGGCTCTTTACGGTCGGGGAACTGGCAGGCGAAATTGCCGCGGGTTTCGGCGCCGGAGCCGAGCACTATCCCGACGCGGAAAATCTGGTCCAGGCCCTGCGTCCCCTGCTGCACGGCAACG
>JASFOT010000339.1:0-3283 GCA_050116375.1 Gammaproteobacteria bacterium
TCTGGAACGCATCGCGGCCGTGATGCAGGGCACCTACAACAACTACCAGATCGATCTTTTCCAGAGCCTGATGAAGGCTGCCGCCGAGGCCACCGGCGTGAAAGTCCAGGAGAGCCCCTCCCTGAGGGTCATCGCGGATCACATTCGCGCCTGTGCCTTCCTGATCGTCGATGGCGTGCTGCCATCCAACGAGGGCCGGGGGTACGTGCTCCGGCGCATCATCCGACGGGCGATCCGCCATGGCTACAAGCTGGGTCAGCAGGAGCCCTTCTTCCACAGGCTGGTGGGCACCCTGGACAAGGAGATGGGGGAGGCTTATCCGGAGCTCAGCAAGGCCCGGGAGCGGGTAGAGCAGGTGTTGCTCAAGGAGGAGCGGCGGTTCGCGGAGACCCTGGACCAGGGCATGGGGATGCTCGAGGACGCTATCGACGGCCTGAAAGGCAAGGTCATCCCGGGAGAGACGGCTTTCAAGCTGTATGACACCTATGGGTTCCCGCTGGACCTGACTGCCGATATCGCCCGTGAGCGCGGCCTCAGTGTGGACGAGTCCGGTTTTTCGAAAGCCATGGAAGCGCAACGGGAACGGGGACGCGCCGCCAGCGTGTTCGGCGCCAACGAATCCATGGCCCTGGCCGCCTCTCTGCAGGCCGACGGCGTCGAGATTCCCGAAACGGAGTTCACCGGCTACGACCAGGCCAGTGCCGAAGCCCGCGTTGGCCTGATGGTCGTGGACGGCAAACCGGCGGCATCCGCCGCGGAGGGAGACCGGGCCACCGTCTTCCTGGACCGCACGCCTTTTTACGCCGAGAGCGGCGGGCAGGTGGGCGATACCGGCACTCTTTTTTCCGACCACTTCCGGATGGAAGTCACGGATACCCAGAAAGTGGGCAAGGCTCACGGCCATATCGGTCGAATCGTCGCGGGACAGCTTTCGGTGGGCGATACGGTAACGGCGGCCATCGACACGGATCGCCGGGAGGCCATCGTCCTCAACCACTCCGCCACGCACCTTTTGCACGCCGCCTTGCGCGAGGTGCTGGGCGAGCACGTTACGCAGAAGGGCTCGCTGGTGGCGCCGGACCGGCTGAGATTCGACTTCTCCCACAACGAACCGGTCACCGCCGAGGAGCTGCAGCGCATCGAGTCCCTGGTCAACGACCAGATCCGGCTGAACGCCGAAGCCGAGACCGCCCTGATGGATTTCGACGAAGCGGTGGCCGCCGGTGCCATGGCCCTTTTCGGGGAAAAGTACGATTCGCGGGTCCGGGTCCTCAGGATCGGCGATTTCTCCACGGAACTGTGCGGCGGCACCCACGTGACGCGGGCAGGCGACATCGGGATGCTGAAGATCACCTCCGAGACCGGTATCGCCGCAGGCGTTCGGCGGATCGAGGCCGTAACGGGCGATGGCGCGCTGGCCTGGGTCCGGGCTGGCGAAACGGCCCTGAGCCGCATCGCGGACATGGTCCGTGGCAGCCGCGAGGAAGCGGAGGACAAGGTCCGCCACCTGCTGGACCGGAGCCGGCAGCTGGAAAAGGAGGTCCGGCAGCTGAAAGCGACCCTTGCATCGGGCCAGGGCAGCGACCTGGCGGAGCGTGCGACCGATGTGGACGGCATCAAGGTGCTGGCCGCCCGCGTTGACGGCGCCGACCCCAAGGCCCTGCGCGAGGCGGTGGACCGGCTCAAGCAGCGTCTAGGCACCGCGGTCGTCGTCCTCGGATCGGTGGAGGATGACAAGGCGCGGCTGGTGGCCGGCGTCACCAAGGACGTGACGGACAGGGTCAAGGCCGGCGCGCTGGTGGGCGAGATCGCGCCGCTGGTGGGTGGCAGGGGTGGCGGCCGCCCCGACATGGCCCAGGCCGGCGGCTCCGATCCCGGCGGGCTCGACGCCGCCCTGGAGCGCGTGCGGTCCTACGTGACAGAACAAATCAGTTAGGCGCCGGCTTGGGTCTCGTCGTCCAGAAATTCGGCGGGACCTCCGTCGCCACGGCAGCCCGTCTGCAGCAGGCCGCCCGGGTCGTTGCAAAGACCCTCGAAGGGGGCAACCGGGTGGTGGTCGTCCTCTCCGCCATGGGCGACGCCACGGATCGCATGATCAGCCTGGCCCGGGAGGTCTGTGGGAATCCGGGGCGGCGGGAAATGGACATGCTGCTTTCCTCGGGGGAGCAGGTGTCGGTGGCGCTGATGGCCATGGCGTTGAAGGACCTGGGTTTCGAGGCCCGGTCCTACCTGGGCAGCCAGATTCGCATCCTGACCGACAGCGTGCACTCGAAGGCCCATATCCGCGAAGTGGAGACGTCGCGCCTCGCCGCCTATCTGGCGTCCGGCGGCGTACCGGTGGTGGCGGGTTTCCAGGGCGTCGACGCGGAGGGAGAGATCACGACATTCGGGCGCGGTGGATCGGATACCACCGCCGTCGCCCTGGCGGCGGCGCTGGGGGCCGACGAGTGCCAGATCCTGACCGACGTGGATGGTGTGTACACCACGGACCCCCGGGTCGTGCCCGAGGCGCGCCGGCTGGACCGGATCACTTTCGAGGAAATGATCGAGCTGGCCAGCCAGGGATCGCGTGTGCTGCAGATTCGCGCTGTAAAATTCGCCGGTAAATACAACGTTCCGCTGCGGGTCCTGCACATGAGCGGCCAGGGTCACGGAACGCTGATCACGTACGAGGAGCCAGCCGTGGAAGCACCGGTCGTCTCGGGTATCGCGTTCAGTCAGGACGAGGCCGAAATCACCGTCACCGGGGTACCGGACAGGCCGGGCGCGGCGGCCTCGATCCTGAGGCCGGTCTCCGACGCCCGTATCCAGGTGGACATGATCGTCATGAATTCACCCCGGGACGGCTGCGTCGATCTGAGTTTCAGCGTGGGCCGGGACGACTTCGCCGAGGCGATCGCTCTTGCCGGTCGAGTCGCCGCCAGCCTGGGGGCAGGCGAAGTCAGGGGTAACGATACGGTGGCGAAAATCTCCATCGTCGGTGTTGGCATGCGGAGCCACGCCGGTATTGCAACCCGGTTATTCGAGACGCTTGCAGTCGAGGGCATCCACGTGCGCATGGTCTCGACCTCCGAGATCAAGATTTCCGTGCTGGTTCCCGAGTCCGAGATGGAGTCCGCCGTTCGCGCGCTTCACCGAGTCTTCCTCGTCGATCGACCTGATACGCCCTGAATCTGAGATCACGCGCCCAAATAGGGTAATCACCCGTCGCACATTATCTATTTTCCGATTCGTCTCCTACACTTAAGCTTCATGTTTTTCAGGGGAATAGGGACAGATCGGA
>JASFOT010000340.1:0-3257 GCA_050116375.1 Gammaproteobacteria bacterium
AAAAACCGATGCGGTCGCGGAGTTCAGGATCGTCGAGTCGCGCCATGAACTGCGCCTGGCCGACCCCCATGGTCTTCGTCTCCAGCCAACCGTGAGGGCGATCCGGGGTGAGAATCAGCACTTCCAGCTCGGCCTGTTTCCTCATGCGGGTGGCCAGCGCGTCGGCTATCTCGTCAACCGTCAGATACTGGTTTTCAATGTAGATATAGCGCTCGGCCTCGCGGATCGACTCCAGATACAGGTCCCGGATCTCACGGACGGCTTCCTGATCGTCATCTTCGGGCAGGGTACGGGCGATGCCCGCAGCGACGGAGTCGAAGTCCGCTTCCACCTCGTCGGGCCAGATCGACGACGCCTTGTCCACCGGCTCGATATCTTCGCCGGTGGCACGCTTCCAGCGCATGCGCACGAGTTCGGCGAGGCAGTTTGCCGCCGGACCGTCCAGCACCATCTGCACGTCGTGATAGGGGCCATAGGCCTTGCCGGACGGGCCTTTGCGCTGCGGGTTCCGGGCCTTGTGATCTTCCGTATCCCAGCGGTTAACGGCGATGTCCATGCCGCCGCAGAAGGCCAGCACGTCATCGACGATGACGATCTTCTGGTGATGGGACGCGCCCATCGGCAGCGCGTCGTCCAGCTTGACCACGACGTTTGATGGGGTTCTCCAGTCCAGCTGAACCGCGGGCAGCGGCTCCCGCTCCAGCGCATAGAGGATGGAGTAGTCCCACAGCAGCAAACGAATGACGAGATCTTTGCGGCGGTCTGCCAGATATTCCAGAAAATCTCTGAATTCCTCGGGCGCCTTGTCGTTCGGTGGGGAAGCCGGGCCGCGCAGCCGGACGCGGCTGTCGATGTCCCAGCCCACGAAAGTTACCGAGTGCCTGGCCGCCAGCAGGGTCGAGCGAAGCGCTCCGAAATAAGAGGCTCCGTCCAGAAGCAGGGCAGCGCGCTTCGCTTCCGCGCGACGCCAGATGGTTTCACCCTCGCGGAGAAGGTTTCGACGGGATGTATCCGGAGCCGAGGACATGGAACATCATTCTACCGGCTACCCGCTAAAACGAGGCTCCATGGGTTCGGGAGCGGCGTTCCCGGTGTCCGAAAACGTCAGCGGTAGACCTGCTGTGCCAGCACAATGATCCTGTCGTCGCCGGTCAGGCGCCAGACGCTCTCCCGGGAGGGGTTGAGCAGCACCTGCCCGGTGTCGGAGAACCGCAGGCCAAGGGCGATTTCCATTTTCTGCTGGGCCGACCAGGTCAGGTCGTCGAATCGGCAATCGGTATCGAGAGCGACATAATCTCCCGCGGGACGGAGACTGATCTCCACGCCCCCGGCGCTCAATAGTTCCTTGTAGATAGGCCCGAGAATGCTCTCCCTGGAGACCTGGGCCGCCTGGGCGCTGACGATGTCGGGGCTGACGACCACGTCGTCAACCCCGAGGCCCGCCAGCAAGTCCCGGTTCGCGTGGTCCAGGAGCTCTACGGTAGTGTGGGGCCTTCGCGCCTCGAGCCAGGGAAGGCTGGAAAGTCTCAGCAACACCCGCAGGGTATGGGTGTCTGCGTCATCGCTGCCCCAGGAATCATCTGCCAGTAATACGAGGCTTTCGAATTCGGCCAGGTCAACATCTTCGTAGGCCCTGGCGTCGCTACCGTCACCCTGGCGGAATTCGAGTTCCACATTTTTCAGCGAATAGTGGATCTTCGCGGCGATGAGCGAACGGGCTTTGCCGGGCTCGACACCGGATAACACCGTGATGGCTGTCCCGCGGAGCGCGTGAGCGTCGAGTTCCTTCAGAATGTCGTAAACCATGTCGTTCCAGCCGATCAGCAAGAGCCTTTTGGGAACGCGTGGCTGACTGCCCCCGTCGCGGGCGACGGTGCACTGATATTCTTCCCCTGGCTCCTTGAAGCCCACCTGTGGGCTCTCGGCCAACAGCACGAGCTGCTCTTCTTCAAGCAGATCGTAGTCAGCGCCGGGATTGAGACCCGCGGCAAGTCGCACACCGCCCTCCACAGGCTGCTCCCACGCGACGCCCACAGGCACGCCATCCCGAAAGCCGAGGGCCAGCTCGCCCAGGGTCCGACCGGCCAGTTCGGGCGCTTCCAGCACATGCAGACTGTTCCCGCTGATGGAGAACAACTCGTGGTAAACGTCCGCAAGGCCGGGATTCCGAATCGTCTGCACGATGACCTTGCTGATGACCCGGCTGGAGGAGATGATCTGAACACGGTCGCGGGCCGCGATCATGGCCAGCTCGTAGTTTTCCTCCCGGGCAATCTCGCATGTCAGGGTAGGACGTGTTCCCGGCCAGTCCTCTCTTCCGGCCAGCAGGACCAGCGTCTTGATCGAGTCCCGATCGTCACCGTCAGTAGACAGAATGATGATGCTGGCCGCCCGATCCACGGCCACGCGATCCAGCTCTCGCAGGTTGCTGGGAACCCCGGTGCGCAGGATAGTCGTAATAGGCTCGTTCTGAATGCCGGCGACCCTGAGCCGGTTCTCCATTGCCTGTATTTCCTCGGGGGCAAGGATGACCACTCGGGCGCCTGGAGACAGTCGCGCGAGCTGCTGCAGTATCGAAATGATCTTGTTGTTCCAGCCCAGGATGAGCACGTGGCCTTTCTCCCAGACCGGAGTCTCACCGGCTCGGAGAGACTCGATGCGCCGGCGCATCGTGTTGTTGATCAGCGAAACCAGCACGCCGAATACGGCGAGACCGAGTACGGAGAGGATCAGCGCGTAAAGGACAATAGGTACCGAAGCGCCATACATCCGCTGGAAGCCCCGAAGATTGAGCACGTGGTTCAGCGACCACCACATCGCGTCCCAGAAGCCCCGGTCGATTTTCGTCGGTACGCCCTCTACAGCGAGGTTCTCCTGATCGAAAAGACCTATAAAGACGGCGCTCATGCCGAGCAGGGTGACCAGCACGACAAGGACGATGAAAAAGATCAGCTGGCCGGAAAACTCCCGCGCAAAAACCCTGTCGAGCAGATAACGAAGACGCTCTCGTATTTCCTTCAGGGGGTTGCGCATGAGTTTCGGATCGACGCGGACGCGCCGTTGACAAAGACTGGCAGGGGATTGTCGCCGATAAACTCAAACTCCACCAGTCACGTTCCGCCGCAGGACTCGGGCGCCTGAGGACAGCGGCGGGAATTGCTCATGCGGCGGCCTGAGGTTAAAGCGGAACCGAATCGCCTTTCCGCCCCGGATAGCACGGGGCGGGAGCGCTAGGCGGGCGCCCGGCAGTACCGATT
>JASFOT010000341.1:0-3252 GCA_050116375.1 Gammaproteobacteria bacterium
AACGCCAATGTTCTTCCAGCCTTCGACTACCCGAAGGGAGCGGGAGGTGGGCGGCTGGTCGGCCCGCAAGATCAGGAACCGACCGTCAGCCGGGTTGCGCCAGTATGAGAATCCGAGAATGTTCTTCCAGGTCGGGTCCTGGAAAACGGGTACCGGCCAGCCAGGGACAGGCCTGTCGCCATCGAAGGAAATCGGCCCATCGGGGTCCCTCGGTCACCCGCAGCCGATTGTACGGTACAGGTGGACGCTCACCGAGCAGCTGTCTGTCGCCGGTGACGGTCAACCATCCTGCTGCCCGGACGGCTTCTAATTGTTTTTGAGAATCATTATTATTCTCAGCTCTGGCGGATCCCCGGGCGCCGGGATTCCCGCGGCGGATCACCCCGGCTGGCACCGCGCGAACATTGCCCCGATTCTCAGGAGCACGGGCACTAGCCCTGGAAAAATATGCATCGAAAGCCAAAATTTTTTTTGATCACCCTCCTAGCCGCGACAGCAGCGGGTTTCTCCGTGCCGGCGTTGTCCGAGTCCGAGGTCAATCTGTATTCCGCCAGGCAGGAGGCGCTGATCAAGCCCCTGCTGGAGAAATTTACCGAGGAAACCGGGATCAGGGTCAACCTGGTCACGGGTAAGGCGGATGCCCTGCTCAAGCGCCTGGAGTCGGAAGGCCGCAATTCGCCGGCGGACGTGCTTCTGACCGTGGATGCCGGCCGACTCCATCGCGCCAAGGCGCTCGGCGTCATTCAGGCCATCGATTCCCCGGTCCTCGAGGCCGCGATCCCGGCGTCCTACCGCGATCCGGAGGGTGACTGGTGGGGTCTCTCGCTCCGCGCGAGGCCTATCATGTACGCCAGGGACCGCGTCAACCCCGATGAGCTCGAGAGCTACGAGGCCCTGGTGCAGGACAAGTGGCGGGGACGGATCTGCATCCGGTCATCGGACAATATCTACAATCAGTCGCTGGTGGCATCCATGATTGCCAGCGACGGCGCGGCAGCAGCCGAGCAGTGGGCGCGGGGTCTGGTCGCCAACTTCGCGCGTCCGCCGCGGGGCGGGGACCGGGACCAGATCAAGGCCGTGGCCTCGGGACAGTGCGATATCGCCATTGCCAATACCTATTATCTCGGTCACATGCTGGCCTCCACGGACGAGGCGGAGCAGTCGGCCGCCGAGAAACTCGCTATTTTCTGGCCTAATCAGGACGGCAGGGGTACCCACGTCAATGTCAGCGGTGCTGCCGTGACGCGCAGCGCCAGGAACCGCGAGGAGGCCGTCCGTCTGATCGAGTTCCTGTCGACGGACAGCGCGCAGACCTGGTACGCCCAGGTCAACTACGAATATCCCGTGAAGAGCGGAGTGGCGTGGAGCCCTACGCTGACGGACTGGGGAACCTTCAAGGCAGACCAGGTCAATCTGGAAGTGCTCGGTGAGCTCAACACCGAGGCCGTTCGGATCATGGACCGGGCCGGCTGGAAGTAAGATCGCCCGTGCCGCCCGTTCAGTTGCCCGCGGGCGCCAGACATTAATCCCCCCACGAAGACCGTGACGAGCCCATCCACCGGCATTTCGACGGCCACCGCCGGGCCCCGCTCCCGCTGGCGGCTCCCCGACGCCTGGACCGCGGGTGTCGTCATTACGGCTGCGCTCCTGGCGTTGCCTGTGCTCACCGTCTTCAGTTTCGTGTTCTACCCCGCCGGCGAGGTCTGGACGCACCTCGTGGAAACGGTGCTCGCCGACTATGTCCGAAACTCCCTTGCGCTGATGGTCGGGGTCGGCGTCGGTACCCTCCTGATGGGCGTCACCTGCGCCTGGCTTACCAGTGTCTGCGACTTTCCAGGGCGACGCCTGTTCGAGTGGGCGCTGCTTCTGCCAATGGCCATCCCCGCCTACATCATCGCCTTTACCTATACCGGCATGCTGGGATTCGAAGGCCCGGTCCAGTCCCAGATCAGGGAGTGGACGGGCTGGGGTTATGGCGACTACTGGTTCCCGGAAATCCGCTCTCTGGGCGGAGCCATAGCGATGCTCTCACTGGTGCTGTATCCCTATGTTTATCTGCTCGCCCGGGCAGCTTTTCTGGACCAGTCGGTGGCGCCCCTCGAGGTGGGCCGGACGCTCGGTGCGGGGCGCTGGCGGAGCTTCTTCACCATTGCGTTGCCGCTGGCCCGACCGGCGGTGATTGCCGGCGTGTCTCTGGCTCTGATGGAGACGCTGGCGGACTATGGCACGGTGCAGTATTTCGGGGTGAGCACGTTTACCACCGGGATCTTCCGCACGTGGTTCGGCCTGGGCGATGGCGCCGCGGCGGCCCAGCTGTCCGCCGTGCTCATGAGCTTTGTTCTGGTGCTGATCCTGATCGAGCTATGGTCGCGACGCCGGGCCCGCTTCCATCAGACGGGAACAGGCAGCCAGCGCTCGTCCAGGGTCGTGCTGGTCGGCGTCCACCGGTGGAGCGCGTTCCTGGCCTGTTTCCTGCCGCTGATGCTGGGGTTCCTGCTGCCGGCGGGCCAGCTTGCCGTATGGGCGGTGGCGGCAGCGCCGGGGATGGTTGACAGCGGTTTCCTGGCCCTGGCGCTCAACAGCGTCACTCTGGCGGGCGTTGCTGCCTTGATCGTCCTCGTGCTGGCGCTTTTCATGGCGTACGGCAAGAGAGTAAGGGGTGCGTTCATGACCTCCGCTGCCGTCAGGATCGCAGGCATGGGCTATGCGGTGCCCGGAACGGTGATCGCTGTCGGCGTCATGCTGCCCTTTGCGAGGATCGACAATGCTGTCGATTCCTGGATGCGCGATGGCTTCGGGATTTCCACGGGCCTGCTCCTGAGCGGGACAGTCTTTGCGCTGCTGTTTGCTTACAGCGTCCGCTTTCTGGCCGTGGCGCTCAATTCGGTGGAATCCGGGCTTGCCCGCATCCGCCCGAACATGGATCACGCGGCCCGGTCGCTGGGACTGTCGCCCGGAGCCGTTCTTCGCAGGGTGCATGTTCCGCTGATGAGCCGGACACTGCTCACCGCCGGGCTGCTCGTCTTCGTGGACGTGCTCAAGGAATTGCCGGCTACCCTGATACTTCGACCGTTCAATTTCAACACTCTGGCGGTCCGGGCGTACGAGCTGGCCTCCGACGAGCGGCTGGCGGACTCTTCACCTGCCGCCCTGTCCATTGTGCTGGCCGGGATCGTGCCGGTCATTCTCGTCAGCCGTGCTGTCACCGGCCCCCGGCGATCCCGTGCGCCCGCTGCTTGAACTGCAGGACGT
>JASFOT010000342.1:0-3249 GCA_050116375.1 Gammaproteobacteria bacterium
CAGCGCCTCCCTGTCCCTGTTTGTCTACGTGAATATGGCAATCGCCGCGGCGGTGGGGCTGGTCTGGCGCATCAAACTCGCCCACGCTGTGGCGGCTGCCTGCGCGCCGATCGGCGCATCCTTCACCTTCCTCGCGCTGGCGACCGGCTCCATCTGGGCCAAGCCTATGTGGGGCACCTGGTGGGTGTGGGATGCCCGACTGACATCGGAACTCGTGCTGCTGTTTCTTTACTTTGGCTACATGGCCCTCAGGGCCGCCATCGACGACGAGAACCGGGCCGACCGCGCCAGCGCGCTGCTGGCCATCATCGGCGTGGTGAACATTCCGATCATCAAATATTCGGTGGAGTGGTGGAACACCCTTCACCAGCCCGCCACCATTTCCAAGCTGGGCAAGCCCTCCATGGATTTCGACATGCTGGTCTGGCTGCTGGTGATGCTGGCGGGATTCATCTGTTTCTTCGCCGCCGTTCTGCTCACCCGGGTCAGGGCGGAGGTGCTGGTTCGTTCGCGCGGCCAGAAGTGGCTGAAACAGGCCGTGCAGGAGACCTGAGAAAATGGAATTTCTCGACTTCGGAAAACACACCCCTTATGTGCTCAGCTCGTTCTCGCTGACCCTCGTGGTTCTGGTGGCGAACGTGCTGGCGGCGCGTGGAAAGCTTTCAAGCAGACTGACTACGCTGCGACGCAGAATCGCTTCGGAGGAAAAGACATGAAGTCCAGGCATCAAAGACTCATCGGCATCGGCCTCGTCCTGATCGGCGTAGGTTTGGGAGCCACGTTTCTGCTGAGGGCTATGAACGAGAATATTCTGTTCTTCTACAGCCCGACCCAGGTTGCGGCGGGCGAACCGCCGGCAGATCGACGATTCCGCGTAGGCGGGCTGGTGGTGCCGGGAAGCGTGGAACGCGCTGCCGGCGACATGCAGGTCCGGTTCGTCCTGACCGACAACGCCGAGACGGTTCCGGTCGTGTACAGCGGCATCCTGCCGGACCTGTTCCGGGAAGGGCAGGGCATCATTGCCCACGGGGAACTCGGGGACACCGGGGTATTCACCGCGGACGAGGTGCTGGCCAAGCATGACGAGAACTACATGCCCCCGGAAGTGGAGGACTCCCTGAAGCAGGTTCACGCCGGCTCGGGGACCTGATCGATGATTCCTGAAATCGGACATTTCTTCCTGGTCGTGGCTCTGTGCCTGGCCGTGGCCCAGTCCCTGTTCGGCCTCGCCGGCCCGCTCACCGGCCGCAGGGCCTGGTCGGCGGTGACTCGCCCGGCTGCGGCAGGGCAGTTTGTTTTCACTGCGGCTGCCTTCGGCATTCTGACCTACGCATTCGTCGTCAACGATTTCTCGGTGATGTACGTGGCGTCTCACTCCAACAGCGAGCTGCCGCTCATGTACCGCGTCAGCGCGGTCTGGGGTGCCCATGAGGGATCTCTTCTGCTGTGGGTACTGATGCTTTCCCTCTGGACTGTCTGCGTCGCCGGTCTGAGCCGAAACTTGCCCGATCCTCTGGTCTGCAAGGCTCTTGGCGTTCTCGGTCTGGTGACGGTCGGTTTCCTGCTGTTCACGCTGGCCACCTCGAATCCCTTCGAGCGTCTGATACCGGCGGCCCTCGACGGCCGGGATCTCAACCCGCTGCTGCAGGATCCCGGGCTCGCGATTCATCCGCCCATGTTGTACATGGGGTATGTGGGTTTCTCGGTGGCCTTCGCCTTCGCCGTGGCCGCGATGCTGGAGGGTCGCCTGGATTCCGCCTGGGCCCGCTGGACGCGACCATGGACCATTGCGGCCTGGGCTTTCCTCACCGTCGGTATCGCCCTTGGCAGCTGGTGGGCCTACTATGAACTGGGCTGGGGCGGCTGGTGGTTCTGGGACCCTGTGGAGAATGCCTCGTTCATGCCCTGGCTGGTGGGCACGGCGCTGATGCACTCCCTGATCGTCACCGAGAAGCGGGGACTGTTCAAAAGCTGGACCCTGTTGCTCGCGGTGGCGGCGTTTTCCCTGAGCCTCCTCGGCACCTTCCTGGTGCGGTCCGGCGTTCTGGTTTCGGTGCATGCATTTGCCACCGACCCGACCCGTGGCGTGTTTATTCTCATGCTGCTCGCTTTCTTCATTGGCGGATCATTACTTCTTTACGCGTGGCGGGCCCCGTCACTGGCCCAATCGGGCGGGTTCCACGCCGTGTCCCGGGAATCGTTCCTGCTTCTCAACAACATGCTGCTGGTAATTTCGGCGCTGCTGATTCTTATCGGCACTCTTTATCCGCTGTTCCTGGACGCCCTCGGAATGGGCAAGATCTCGGTGGGACCACCATATTTCTCCACCGTCTTCATCATCCCGACCCTGCCCATGGTGATTCTCATGTCCATGGGCATGCACGCGGCGTGGAAGCGGGCCACGGCCGAGCAGATTCTGGGCAAACTGAAATGGCTTGCTCTGGGAGCGGCAGTCCTGGCGGTCGCCGTGCCGCTATTCATTTACGGCGGATTCGGACTCCTTCTGGCCATCGGGCTTTTCTCCGCCTTCTGGCTCATGGGTTCGTCGCTGAGGGAGCCGGTCCGGTGGGTCATGCGCCGTAAATCGCTGCGCGGCTATCCCCGAAGCATGCTGGGAATGTCAATTGCTCACTTCGGAATCGGCGTGTTCGTTCTTGGCGTCGCCGTCACGTCGGCGTTCAGCATCGAGCAGGATGCCGGCATGACCCCTGGCGACACCCGGTCCATAGCCGGCTACGATTTCCGCTTCCTCGGCACCCGGGACGTAGAGGGACCGAATTTCTCCGCTGTGGAGGGAGAGGTATTGGTGTCGAAAGAGGGCGAGGAGATCACGCTCCTCCAGCCGCAGAAGCGTGTCTACCGGGTCCAGCAGAGTCCCATGACGGAGGCGGCCATCCATGCCCGACTGAGCCGCGATCTCTTCGTGGCCATGGGCGAGCCCTTGGGGGGGGAGGCCTGGAGCCTCCGGATACAGTACAAACCGTTCATCAGGCTGATATGGCTGGGGTGCCTGATCATGTCCTTTGGAGGCCTGGTCAGTTTGTCGGATCGCCGTTATCGGGCCCGCCAGAAAGCCGAGTCACCGGCATCGGCGGCGGCGGAGGCCTCCACCTGATGAGGTACGTGCTGCCGGCGGCGATTTTCGCCGTCCTCGTCGGTTTTTTCTGGATTGGCCTTTCGAAGGATCCTTCGGAAGTCCCGTCGCCCTTCATCGGTAAACCTGCGCCCGTCTTTAGCCTTTCGGAACTG
>JASFOT010000343.1:0-3241 GCA_050116375.1 Gammaproteobacteria bacterium
CGGCATTTCCACGAGGGGGAAAGCTTGGCATCGGAGCAGGCAGGTATCGAGGTCTTCAACCAGGGCGGTGAAGGCCCTTTTGTGCTGACCTGCGAGCACGCCACCAACGAGGTACCCGAGGAGTTCGGGAATCTCGGGCTGGAGGACGCGCTGCTGCAGACACACATCGCATGGGATCCGGGGGCACGACCGGTGGCGGAGGCGCTCGCCCGCTTGCTCGATGCCCCACTGATCATGCCGCAGGTGTCCAGGCTGGTCTGCGACTGCAACCGGCCCCACGGATCAGCCGACGCCACGCCGGCCAGGAGCGAGATCTACGAGATTCCGGGCAATCGCGACCTGACGCTCGAGCAGAGGGAGGCCCGGGCCCGCCGATTCTACGAGCCTTTCCGGGAGGCCGTCGACCGTACACTCCGCCATCGCCTGCAATCCTGTGGCGCAGCAATTCTCGTTACTATTCATTCGTTTACGCCGATATTTAAAGGTAAGGCCAGAGACATACAGCTGGGCATCCTGCACGACGCGGATTCCCGTCTGGCCGATGCCGTACTCGAAATTGTCGAGAAAGAGGCTGGACTGATTGTGGGTCGAAACCAGCCGTACGGCCCGGAAGACGGGGTGACTCACACTCTTCGCTTTCATGCGCTGCCTTTAGGCCTGCTCAACGTGATGATCGAGATCAGGAATGATCTGATTAGCGACCGGTCCGAGCAGGTCGGGATGGCGAGACGCCTGGCGGACTATCTGCAGGAGGCGCTGGCTAGCATCGGCACGGCGGACAAAACGGTGTCCCATGCCTAGAGCCATCGTCGCGTACGTGAAGTACGTTGACCGGTTCAACCGGATCGTCGGCCGGCTGGCGATGTACATGATCTTCCTGATGCTCGCCGTCCTTCTCTACTCGTCGATTTCGAAGGCCTTCTTTCTGCCCGCCATCTGGACCCTGGAGGTCGCCCAGTTCCTGATGGCCGCGTACTACATCCTGGGCGGCGGTTATTCCATGCAGCTGCATGCGCACGTCAGGATGGATCTGCTATACGGCCGCTGGTCACGGAAAGGGATGGCCTTCTCCGATACCCTCACGTCGGTCTGCCTGATCGCCTATCTCGTCCTGCTGCTGATGGGCGGAATCTCCAGCACGGACTATGCGCTCCAGTACGGCGAGAGAAGTTATTCCTCGTGGGCGCCGTACATGGCGCCGATCAAGCTTTTGATGTGCTTCGGCATCTTCCTGATGCTGCTGCAGGCGATCGCGTTCTTTTTCAAAGACCTGGCAGCGGTGCGGGGACTGACGGTCGAAGGGCGCCCGCTGCCCGAATACGAGCTCAGCGACGAGGTGCAGTCGTGAGCTACGAAATGATCGCGCTGCTGATGTTCTCGTCGATGATGCTGATGCTGCTGACGGGTCAGCGGGTATTCGGCGCGATCGGCTTCGTCGCCGCCATGGCCGCCCTCTTCCTCTGGGGGGAAGGCGGCTCCGAGATGGCGTTCAGCGCGGCGATGAAACTCATGAAGTGGTATCCGCTGCTGACCCTGCCCATGTTCATCTACATGGGCTACATGCTGTCAGAATCGAAGATTGCGGACGATCTTTACCACATGTTCCACGTCTGGATGGGGCCGCTCCACGGTGGGCTGGCAATCGGCACCATCGGACTCATGGTCGTCATCTCGGCGATGAACGGGTTGAGCGTGGCCGGCATGGCCATCGGGGCCACGATTGCACTCCCGGAGCTCCTGCGCCGCGGGTACGACAAGGTCATGGTGACGGGCGTCATCCAGGCAGGTAGTTCGCTGGGAATCCTGGTTCCGCCGAGCGTCGTCCTGGTGCTCTACGGCATGATCGCGCGGCAGCCCGTCGGGCAGCTCTGGCTGGCCGGCGTCATCCCGGGTCTCCTGATGGCCGGCCTGTTCACAGTTTACATCCTGATTCGTTGCAGGCTTCAGCCCCGGCTCGGCCCCGTCCTGCCCAGGGAGGAACGCCAGGTGAGCTGGGGGGAGAAGATCCGGCTGCTGCGGGCGGGAATCCTGCCCCTGCTGATCTTCTTCAGCATGACCGGCCTGTTCCTGATGGGCGTCACCAGCCTCGTGGAGAGCTCCGCCGTCGGCGCCGTGGCGGCGACCGTCGCCGCCCTCGTAAAGAAGCGGCTCAACCGGCAGGTGATGGAAGAGGTCATCCGCAAGACCCTGGCGGTCAGCTGCATGTTCATGTGGATCATCCTCGCCGCCCTCTGTTTCGGGGCTGTATTCGACGGTCTCGGGGCCGTCAAGGCCATCGAGTATTTTTTCGTCGAGAAATTGGACCTGGGCCCGTGGGAGATCCTCATTCTCATGCAGCTTTCATATCTCGTTATGGGCATGTTTCTCGACGACACGGCGATGCTGGTCATCGTGGCGCCCCTTTACGTGCCGCTGGTGGACCACCTGGGCTTCGACCTGGTGTGGTATGGCGTGCTTTACACCATTACCTGCCAGGTCGCCTACATGACGCCACCGTTCGGCTACAACCTGTTTCTGATGCGAGCCATGGCGCCGCCGGAGATCACCCTCGCCGACATCTATCGTTCTATCACCCCCTTCGTGCTGGTGATGATCCTCGGGCTTGTCCTGGTGATGATTTTTCCCCAGATCGCCATGTGGCTTCCCAACATGTACTACGCTAAGTAATTGGCGGCCGGAACGCAGATCCCCGGCGTATCCGGTCTCGTCAACCACGGGGAGGAGTGAGACGCGAACAGGAAGGCCGGTTGTTCGCTATAACCGTGTCGGGGTATCACCGGCGTAAATGCCCCGTGTTTAAAAACGAAAAGTCCAGGAGCGATACAGATGACAACAAGACGCGATTTTCTCAAGAAAGCGGGTGCTGCGGCCGTCGGCACCACGGTGCTCGGGGCGCCGTACGTGCATGCGGCCAAGGCACCGATCAAGTGGCGACTACAGACCTATGCGGGGCCCGCTCTGGCCGAGCATGTAATCAAGCCCTCCATCGATGCTTTCAACAAAATCGCCAACGGCGAGATGGAGATCGAGCTGTACTTTGCGGATCAGCTCGTGCCAACCAGCGAACTGTTCCGCGCCATGCAGAAAGGCACCATAGACGCCGTCCAGAGCGACGATGATTCCATCGCCGCCCCGGTCGATGTCTCGGTCTTTGGAGGGTACTTCCCCTTCGCCTGCCGGTACAGCCTGGATGTCCCGGCGCTTTTCAACCAGTACGGTCTGAAAGGAATCTGGCAGGAAG
>JASFOT010000344.1:0-3237 GCA_050116375.1 Gammaproteobacteria bacterium
CGTTCTCCAGGTCCATTCGGGTTGCCTGGGGATCAGACGGCAAACCGGGCATTCGCACCACGTCGCCCACCAGCGGTACGAGATAGCCGGCACCGGCCGACAACAGCACCCGGCGGATTTTCAGCTCGAAGTCCCGGGGCCGCCCGACGATGGAGGCATCCCCCGTCAGTGACAGCGGTGTCTTGGCGACGCAAAGGGGCAGATTTGCATACCCCAGCCGGTCGATGCGCTCGATGTCCTTTTCGGCAGGATACTCGTAGGTCACGTGGGCTGCGCCGTACATGGCGCTGGCGATCCGGTGCAGCTTTTCCTTGACGGGGTCGGACCATTCGTACAGCGGCTCGAAAGGATGCGATTGCTGTTCCGCATGCCGGATCACGGCTTCGGCGAGCGCCACGGCGCCGTCTCCGCCGCGCTGGAAGTGCTCGGCCACCTCGCTCGGCACCCGCATGTCGTCGCAGGCCTCACGGATCACCGAAATCTCTTCTTCCGTATCCGCGTCGAAGCGATTGATGGCCACGATCGGTCTTTCCCGGAAGATGCGCACTGACTCCACGTGCTTGCGCAAGTTGCCCAGCCCCCAGCGAACGGCCTCGGCGTTCGGCTCCGCCAGTCGGTCCCTGGCGATGCCGCCATGACGTTTGAGGGCCCTGGCCGTGACGACCACGACCACCGCTGCAGTATCCAGCCCGGCCGCAGCGCACTTGATATCGAAGAACTTCTCGCCTCCCAGGTCGAAGCCGAAACCGGCCTCGGTCACGGTCCAGTCCGCATGAGCCATGGCCATCTTGGTGGCAATGACCGAATTGCAGCCGTGGGCAATGTTTGCGAACGGGCCGCCGTGAACGAAAGCCGGCACACCCTCCAGGGTCTGGACCAGATTGGGTCGAATCGCGTCGCGAAGAAGCACCATCAGCGCGCCGACGGCTCCCAGATCCCTGGCCGTGAACGGTGTTCCGTCGTTGGCTTCCGCTACGATCAGTTTCTCCAGGCGGCTGCGGAGATCCTCCCGGTCTTCGGCCAGGCACAAAGCCGCCATGACCTCGGATGCCGGTGTGATCTCGAAGCCTGTTTCCCGGGGAATGCCCTGCAGCGCACCGCCGAGGCCCACGACCAGGTGTCTCAGCGACCGGTCGTTGAGATCCATCACTCTCGGCCAGAGGATCCGCCGCGGGTCCAGGTGCGGAGGCTTGTTTCGGTGGATGTGGTTGTCGAGCAGTGCCGCCAGGAGATTGTGGGCGGAGGTAATGGCGTGGAAATCGCCGGTGAAATGGAGATTGATATCCTCCGCGGGCACCAGTATGGATTTCCCGCCGCCGGTGGCGCCGCCCTTCATGCCGAAGGTCGGACCCAGGGAAGGTTCCCGCAGCGAGATGCAGGTGCTCAGTCCGAGCCTCGCCATGCCCTGGGCCAGGCCGATGGTCGTGGTCGTCTTGCCTTCGCCGGCCCCGGTGGGGGTGATGGCGGACACCAGGATCAGTTTTCCTGCCGGTCTATTCGCCGACCCCCGGGCGGCGAGGCGAATCTTGGCCTTGTCGTTTCCGTGGAGCAGGACATGCTCGTCATTGATGCCCAGGTTACGAGCCACCTCGACGATCGGTCGCGGTCCGTTCATGGGTGTACCCCGGTTATTATTCTGCTGGCGGCAAGCCTAGGCCTGTGACGGGATCCTGTCCAATTCTCGCCGGCCCGGGCGGGTGCCGCACCTCCATCATAATGATCGCGATCGGGACGAGCGTGGACACAGACGAGATTATCGACACGCGGCGACTTCGCCTGCGACGGATGCATGAAGATGATCGATCTTCCCTGGCCGACATGGGCTGGCTCGATGCCGAGCGGGTGATGATTCGATCAGTCCGGACTCCCTGGCCCTGGGGTTTCCTGGCGGTGACGCTCAACGGAAGCGGCGAGTTCTGCGGCATATGCGGGCTGCTGAAGCAACAGCTGGATCATGGCGACGAGGTGGAGCTTGCCTACCATCTGCGTCCCCGTTACCACGGCCGGGGTCTCGCGACCGAAGCGGCCCGGGGCGTGATGGAATATGCTTTTGCAAACCTGGATTTGCGCCGTATCGTGTCGCTGATTCGCCCGGACAATCTGCCGTCCCGCAGAGTGGCCGAGAAGAACGGCCTCTGTCACGAGCGTGACGTTGTCTTTCACGGTGATGTTCACGGTATGCACGTTATCCTGAAGCAGGACTGGGAGATCATCAGGTGAGCGATCCGACAAAGCGGGAAGCGCAGGAGAAGGTGGCCAGCATGACGCGAACAATCGGTTATGCTTTGGCCGTTGCGGGCCTTTTCGTCTGGTTCATCCTTCAGTTGCCGCTGTTGGGCGCCGCCATGGTTCTGGCCGGTATCGGAGATATCGCCATCGCCTGGTTCCTTCGCAGGCGCCTGGAACGCGGTGACCGAAACGCCGGCAGGCAGGGCTAGCCAGCTAACCCGTCGGCGTGCATGGCCCCGCATCCCTGAGGAGAGTCATATGCGCTGGGTGAAACGAGTTCTCGTCATCGTCGTTCTGGCGGTCGCTTATCTCCTGTTCTGGCCGATTTCCATCGATGCCGTTTCGTGGCGGTCGGCAGTCGAGCCGGACATGGTCACGTTCCAGCCCGAGGACGTGCTTGGCGTGGCCGAGGAACTGGCAGGAGGTGTCGGCCCGGGGCCCGAGGACGTCACTCTGGGTCCCGACGGATATTTCTACACCGGTCTCCAGGATGGCCGCATCATCCGGTTTCGCGGTTACCGCTGGGAAGAATTCACGGAAACCGGCGGCCGGCCCCTCGGGATGCAGTTCGACGATGCCGGCAACCTGATCGTCGCCGACGCTTTCCAGGGTTTGCTGCTGGTGGCGCCGGATGGAGCGATCACGGTGCTCGCCAGCGAGGCGGACGGGGAACCGATGAAGTTCGTGAATGACCTGGACATCGCCGCCGATGGAACGATTTGGTTCAGTGACGCTTCGACCCGTTTCGACCAGGGCCAATGGCAGCTCGACCTGATGGAAGCCCGGGCGACGGGCCGGCTGCTGAGCTTCGATCCGGCGACCGGCCAAGTGACGACGCGACTGGACGGGCTGATGTTCGCCAATGGTGTGGCAGTTGGGCCGGATGACGCCTATGTGCTGGTCAACGAAACCTGGCTGCGGCGTGTCCAACGCCTGTGGCTCAAGGGCCCCCGGGAAGGAGAGTCCGAGATTTTCATTGCCGGTCTCCCGGGTTATCCCGACAACATG
>JASFOT010000345.1:0-3233 GCA_050116375.1 Gammaproteobacteria bacterium
GCGCACCTGCCGACCGAAGAAACGCATGTTCTCCGAATCGGCGACTTTCCGCGCCGTCGGCAATTCATTGAAGCTGGCTTCCTCTACGCCAACGCAGAAGACCGGGAGCGGCGCCTCCTGCTCCCGCGCCGCCATTGCGGATATGGTCGTGGAATCGATGCCGCCGCTCAGAAAAGCGCCCACGGTAACGTCGCTCAGCAGGTGTGATTTGACCGTTTCCTTGAGACGCTCTTCCAGGGCATCCACGGCATCGTGCTCCCCCATTTTCAGCTTGGGCTCGAAACGCGGATCCCAGTAACGGTGGACTGACAGGGCGCCGTCCCTCGATCGTGTCAGGAACGAAGCGGCAGGCAGCTTTTTTACTGTTCTGAGAAGCGTGAGGTCGTCGGGCAGGGCCCTGAGAGAGAGGTAATGCCAAAGACCCTCGATATTCAGCTCGCGGTCGATCACGCCGCTGGCCAGGAGCGCCTGGATTTCCGAGGCGAACAGAAATCGCCCACCAACCTCGGCAAAGAACAGCGGCTTTTGTCCCATGTGATCCCTGGCGAGAAGCAGGGATCCGTCCCGCTCGTCCCAGATGGCGAATGCGAACATACCGCGAAGATGATCTACGCAGGAGGTGCCCAGGCTTTCATAGAGGTGGAGAATGACCTCGACGTCGCTTCGGGAGCGGAAACGGTGGCCCTCTTTCTCGAGCCTTCGCCGCAGCACGGGACTGTTATAGATTTCGCCGTTGCAGATCAGATGAATGTCACGCGTTTCGTTGCTGATCGGCTGATGGCCACCATCGACGTCGATGATACTGAGGCGACGGAAGCCCAGAGCCGTTTCGCCGGAAGCAAGGTACCCATCGTCATCGGGACCCCGATGGACCAACGCGGCAGTCATTTTCCGGGTGATTTCCGCTGCCCCCTGACCTATGGCACCCGCAATCCCGCACATCAGGTCAAAAATCTCACGGCTGGCGGCAGATGCGAATCGGGGTCACGATTGGCCGTCGGTTTCCCGATAAAAATCGAGGGTTGCGCGGAGGCCATCCCGCAATGAGGTACGGGGCGTGAAATGGAGTCTCTCTTTTGCTCTCGAAATATCGAAGGAAGAGTTCTCCGTGAAGAATTTGAGGCTTCGACGGGAGAATGGAGGCTCGCGCCCAAGAATTTTTCCTGTGGTTTCGAAGGCAAGGCACCCGGCCCAGACAAGGGACTTGGGCAGAGTCGGTATGCGGGACCGGCTGCCCAGTTCGGTAGCAATGGCATCTGCCAGTTGCCGAACACTCACGACTTCCGGTCCGGCGATAATGAAGGTCTCGCATTGTTCGAGCTCGTTATCAACGGCCCGATTGAAAGCCTCTATGAGATCGGCGACATAAACCGGATGCCGCTGGTTCTGTCCCCCTCCAACAAAGAAAAATCGGCGTCGCCGGATAGAGCGGATCAGTTTTTCGGTTCGGGGACACCGGGGACCATAAACCCAGGCCGGGCGAATAATGACCGTGGCGAGCCCCGTATGAGCCGCCACTTTGCGGATCGCATGCTCCCCTTCGAGCTTGCTCTGCTCGTAGGCGATGTCTGGCTCGCAGGGGGAGTTCTCGTCCACCGGCCATTCGCTCAAGGGGCCGTAAACGGAGACGCTGCTGCAGTGGATGAAGCGCTGCGCGCCCTGTTCGTGGGCCATTTCCGCAAGCCGGGCTGTGGCGTCCACATTCACATCGTAGAAGTACTCCGTACCCTTGAGTACGTCAAGATGGGCGGCAGCGAGATGGAAGACGCAGTCCACACCGGTTAGCAGGGAGCCCATCCTGCCAGAATCCTGCAAATCCAGCTCTGCCATCTGCAAACGATCCGAGGAAGCAAGATGAGATAAACGGGACAGATCAATATCCGTCGCCACGACCCTGCGGCCGCGTTCAAGCTGGTCTTCCACCAGGTGGCTACCGATAAAACCGCCGGCCCCGGTCACCAGAACCGAATTCGGGCTGAAGCTCACGGGCTGCGCCGTCCCTCGACCATGACGCAGTATCCCTCGGTGAAAAATACAAGAGCATCCAGTTGGGAGAGCAGCCAGTAAATCGGAAAAATCATCGAGTAGATCCGGTAGCTCTTGCTCACGGTCTGGAGCTGGCTGGATGTCGCCGGCGCAATCTCCGGATGCTCGTGATCATCGGCGACATCGGACTTCTTCGACAGGATTTTGACGTAAGCGAAATTGATGGAAAGCTCGAGGAGTTCCGTGAAAAATCTTGAAAACGTCAGGGTCTGGACGGTTTCAATGTTGTCGCGGGTCATCAACGCCCGGATCTCCTCCCCTGTGAGGCCGATCCGGCGGTGCCCGTAAGCTTCCTTGGACATGCCGACGGCGTTCTTCAGTCGTACGGCGAGCTTTGCCTCGTCACCATTTGGCGTCGTGACGATCAGTTGGCCACCGGGTTTGAGAATGCGGCTGGTTTCGGCGCTAACGATCGAAGGCTCGTCCACGTGCTCGTGAACGTCGATACAGACAATACGATCGAAGGTGCCATCCGCGTAGGGCAGCCCGTCCTCCTGAACTTGTACCACCGGCTCTCCAAGGAGAACCTTCATTTCGGCGAGGCAGATATCCTCCAGGTCCGCAAATGACCAGATGCCCCCTATCTGACGCAGAAAGAAATTCATTGCGCCGTTGTTGTCACCACAAGTCAGCAGAAGACACCGCTCGGCCGGGCCGATCTCTCCGAGAACCTTTTTGAGACATTTGAGTCGCTGTCTTTTCTTGAGGCCCTTTCGAAACATCCCCAGTTGCCAGGGTTCCGCCTCTGCCTGCAGATGACTGGGACGATCAGAGTTGCTGGTCACGAGGGAAGCCGCCAGATTTGTCTGCCCTGCACATTGAAGGCGATTCGATGATCAACGGAATGGGGCTCCCTTTTGGCGGAATGGGCATTATGCAATGTGGTTATTCCGAAAATATATACAATCGTGGCCCGCAGAGAAAATGAACGGGTTAACAGAAAAGGAACGGGTTATGAAAAATTATTCTGCCTTCCCGGACCGGCGGAGTCTTCCTCGGTGAACGCCGAACTGAAATACCTGGCCTGGGTTACGGTGCTGACCGCGCTGATTCGCGTTCCGTGGATGCTGAACAAGGTTGCGATTAGAGGGATCTCGACGGTATCCCGCTATCCGAGAGACTCGGAGCCGCTATCTCCCTGGGCTCATCGGTTGTGGGTCGCGCACGAGGACGCGGTGGATAACCTC
>JASFOT010000346.1:0-3227 GCA_050116375.1 Gammaproteobacteria bacterium
CGGCAACCTGTCGAACGGGCTGATGTTCGACGACGTGCGCCTCAACGGTGAACCCATCGACATCGACTACGCGGAACGTCGCATGCGCTGGGAGCCGCTCTACGAGGTTACCCAGATCAAGGGCGATGGTGAGGCGCACCCCTTCCTGTCTCCTAATGACGAGTTCGCGGACTTCGAATCGCTTGATGCGGGCAACCTGGACCTTACTGAACTCAAGAAGCCGGATATGCTGCAGCGGGAATATGCCCGTGAGGCACTGAAGAATGGCCTCGCACTCGAGAAGAAACTGGGAACAAACCCGTACAAGTTCGGCCTGGTCGGGGCGACTGACAGCCATACCTCCCTGTCGACGGCGGAAGAGGACAATTTCTTCGGCAAGGCAGTTTCCGCCGAACCGTCGGCGAGGCGCGCAGAGCACCCGTTTGTGAAGTCTGAACTCGGTGCCATCGAAGGTTATGACCTGTCTGCTTCTGGCTACCAGGCCGTCTGGGCGACGGAAAACACTCGCGAAGCGATCTTCGACGCGATGGAGCGTAAGGAAACTTACGCTACGAGCGGCCCCCGCATCATGGTTCGCTTTTTCGGCGGTTGGGAATTCACGGACGATGATCTGCGGAGCCGCGCACCGGCATTTCGTGGCTACGAAAAGGGCGTGCCCATGGGCGGTGATCTGAAGTCGGCCCCGGCTGGCAAAGCGCCAACCTTCATGGTCTATGCCCTGCGCGATCCGATCGGCGCCAACCTTGACCGCATCCAGATCGTCAAGGGCTGGCTCGATGGGAAAGGCAAGACCCACGAGCAAGTTTACGATGTAGTCTGGTCGGACGGCCGTGAACCGAACGCGAACGGGAAGCTTCCGCCAGTCGGGAACACGGTGGACCTGGAAGCGGCAACCTGGACGAATACGATCGGTGCCTCCGAACTTGCCAAGGTCTGGAGCGACCCGGATTTCGATCCCGAGCAAAAGGCATTCTATTACGCGCGGGTGATCGAGATTCCGACGCCGCGATGGGTGGTGTACGACAAGGTACGACTCGGCGCGAAAATCCCTCAAGAAGCCGCGTTGACCCTTCAGGAACGGGCGTACACGTCGCCGATCTGGTACGCACCCTGATCCGAAGAGAATGCGCACATGAACTCCGTAATGCGGCTCCTGCGGGAGCCGCTTGTTCAGTTCCTGGTCCTTGGCAGCCTGCTATTCGCGCTCTACACCGCCGTGTCGGGTCCGGCCCCGGTGCCGCGAAACGCGATTGTCATCGAGCCAGGGCGGATCGAGCAGCTAGCTGGTGGCTTTGAAGCCGTCAGGCGGCGCCCGCCGACCGACGACGAATTGGCGGCGCTGGTCGAAGGGTTTATTCGCGAAGAGGTTTACTACCGCGAAGCGCTGGCGCTCGGCCTTGACAGGGATGACACCATTATTCGCAGGAGACTGCAGCAGAAGCTGGAATTCCTGACCGATAGCGGAGCCGACCTGATCGAGCCGGCAGCTGGAGAGCTCGAGGCCTATTACGAAGCCAACGCCCGGACTTACCAGGTTCCGCCGAGCATCGCATTCGAGCAGGTTTACCTGGGCCAGTCGCCGACCCCGGAACGCGTTTCCGCGACCCTCGCTGCATTGCTGACCGATCCCGAAGTCGATCAATTTGAGCTGGGCGAACGCACCTTTTTGCCAACGCAGATGACACTGTCTGATCCGGAGGCCATTGACCGGCGCTTTGGCGCCGGCTTCTTCGCGGCGCTGGAGGGGCTGCCCCAAGGAGAATGGTCGGGTCCGGTTGGATCGGGCTTTGGTGTACATGTCGTGCGCGTCATCGACGCTCTCCCGGCCAGCATGCCGCCGCTTGAAGACCTGCGGGACGAGGTTCTTCTCGAATGGCGAGCGGCAAAGGCAAGCGAACTGCGCGAGATAGTGTATGCCAGGTTCCGCGAGCGCTATGAAATCGTGTTTCCCGGTAACGCTGTGCCAGGTGATCAGTGACTCGGATGGCGCACAGGGTGGCGCTGCTGGTGGCGTTGCAGTTCGGTACAGGCCTTCTCGGTTCGGTCGCTTACGGTCACGCATTGGAGCCCGGTTATCTCGAGATTCGCGAGATTGATCGGACACTCTATGCCGTAGTCTGGAAGAAACCGGCCGTCGCGGGAGCGCCGATGCCGATCGCCGCAAGGCTACCTGAGTCCTGCGACCCGCGGGCCGCAGGGGAGCTGAGCTGGGATGGCACGGCCTACTATGCTCGGTGGACGGCGACCTGCACCGATGGCATCAGTGGCGGCGAAGTCACAATCGCTGGCCTAGGCCAAACATCGACCGATGTGCTGGTACGTATCCTGTTTGCCGACGGCACAACGCGTACGCAGCGACTGACGCCGATCACCACCTCGTTCGTTATTGCCGGGCAACCAGGAAGGCTGGAAATCGCCAGCACCTACTTCGGCTTTGGCGTAGAACATATCCTGCTCGGAATTGATCACCTGTTGTTCGTTCTCGCGTTGCTGATACTGGTCAAGGGAAAGCGACGGCTTGTTGCTACCGTTACCGCATTCACGCTGGCGCATAGCATGACGCTGGCCGGCGCGACGCTGGGCTGGGTGTATATGCCGGGTCCGCCGCTCGAGGCGGTGATCGCGCTGAGCATTGCATTTGTGGCCGCCGAAATCATTCACGGTCGCCAGGGTAAACCGGGCCTGACGGAAAGGTATCCGTGGGTCGTTGCATTTACCTTCGGTCTATTGCATGGCTTCGGCTTCGCCGGTGCCTTGACGCAGGTTGGTTTACCGCAGGTGGAGATTCCGCTGGCGCTGCTGTTTTTCAATGTTGGGGTGGAAGTCGGCCAGCTGCTTTTCATCGCGGCCGTTTTCGCTGCCGTCTGGATATTCCACCGGGTCGTGCGCCACATGCGATTACCGCGAGTGCGAGGAGCGCCGGCGCTATCGTCGTATTTGATTGGTGGTCTTGCGATGTTCTGGGTTATAGAGCGCACGGTGGCGTTTTTTCCATAGATCGGCTTGACGACACCGGGAGGCGAGGCGGACACGCAGGCATGTCCTTCCTGAAAACTGCCCTACCTTCGTCTCTCAATGGATTAGAGTTCGATCGGCTCACCCCTGTGCTCAGCCGAGCCCAGGTGAGGCGTAACTCCCGGAAAAGCGGGTTTAGTTCAATGGTAGAACCTCAGCTTCCCTCCTTGGCTCGAAGGCCGGACGGATTCCAAGGCGGCAGGCTCGGGCCT
>JASFOT010000347.1:0-3219 GCA_050116375.1 Gammaproteobacteria bacterium
GCTCTTCCGGATTCTGTCGATGCTGTTCAGTGAGGAAGAGGCCGGCCTGGTCTCGCTGATGCCCATCAAGCCGTTCACGGCAGAGAAGGCCAGCCGCATCTGGAAGAAGACGCTCGCTGAAACACGTAACATACTGGACGACCTGGCCGGCCGGGGCATTCTGGTCGACATCGACCACGATGGTGGATCGGTATATGCCTTGCCGCCGCCGATGGCCGGGTTTTTCGAGTTTTCGCTGATGCGCGTGCGCGACGATATCGACCAGAAGGTGCTCAGCGAACTGTTTTATCAGTACCTGAATGTCGAGGAGGATTTTGTCCGGGAGCTCTTCACCCAGGGGGAAACGCAGCTCGGGCGCGCCTTTGTGCATGAACCTGCATTATCCGATGAAAACGCGCTTCATGTGCTGGACTACGAACGCGCCAGCGAGGTGATCGAAGCCGCCAGTCATATTGGCGTCGGGCGTTGCTACTGTCGGCACAAAATGGAACACAGGGACGCGGCCTGCTCTGCCCCGCAGGACATTTGCATGACTTTCAATACGACGGCGGCGTCGCTCACCAAGCACGGCATAGCGCGCCGGGTCGAAAAGCAGGAATGCCATGACCTGCTGCAGCAGGCCTATGAACACAACCTAGTACAGTTCGGTGAGAACGTTCGCGAGCAGGTGAACTTCATCTGCAACTGCTGTGGGTGCTGCTGCGAGGCCATGATTGCCGCTCGGCGCTTTGCCATTCTGAACCCTGTACACACGACGAACTTCATACCAGTCATCGACGAGGAGACCTGCAATGGCTGCGGCAAATGCGTGAATGTTTGCCCGGTAGAAGCGATGACCCTGGTTTCCGCCAACAATCCGCACAAGCCCAGGATGAAAGTGGCCCGACTGAATGAAGAGGTGTGCCTGGGTTGCGGTGTGTGTGTGCGCAGCTGCAACAAGAAGAAGAGTCTGGCTCTCGAATCGCGGCCCAAGCGAGTTCTTACGCCCCTGAACGGAACACACCGGGCGGTAGTCATGGCCATCGAGCGCGGCAAGCTGCAGAACCTGATTTTCGACAACCAGGTCCTGTGGAGTCATCGCGCCATGGCCGGCGTGTTGGGTGTGATTCTGAAACTCCCACCTGTGAAGCAGGTTCTGGCGAGCCAGCAGCTCAAGTCCCGCTATCTGGAATCGCTGTTGAGTTATGCAAAACACTGAGCGTTCCAGGCCGCAGGTGCGCGCGCGCTGCGACCATTTCCGCTGCAGAATGCTCGGCGACTGCCTTCCACGTTTGGGGATGGGCCGAAAGGGCTGCGGTTTCGATGGACTGTTGCAACACGGGCGTTGAATCGATTAGCGGGGTTTTCCATGTCCGCTTCTGGCCGGAAGCCGCCGTTCGGCCTGGTCCTAAGCCAGTCTGATTTTCGTTCTCTATGAGCGTTTGCTACCGACCGAAGATCCCCCATATTGGGTTGCATGCCGCTCAGTCCAGCACTCCGTCGCCGATGGCTGGATTATCACCGACGATAGCGGGTAGAGTCCCGGTGAACGATTCTCATCTGAATCCAGGGCGACTGTGAGCTATACATTCCAATCGTCCTCAGTCTTCTCGCCCAAGCTGCAAAACCAGCCGTAACCAATCCGCAATCTAACGCCGCTAACGTTCCCGCTATCAGAGCCTCGTATTTCGGGGAGGAGGGTGTGTGGCGGCCTGGCTTGGCGAGCAGAAACTCTGCTGTCGGATTATTACGCGCTCCGGGGCGTCGTGATCCGATGAAGCTGGCGTCGTTTTGACTCACTTCCCTTTGGCACTCACACCAATATAGGGAGAATCAAAATGATCAGTCGTATTCGACCAGCCCTGCTGCTGGTCGCCATGGCCGGCCTGCTGGTGGCCTGCGCAAGTAGCCGCCCGAGCTACCAGCCCAAGCCCTTCACGCCGGCTCCCATCGATACAAAGGCATTCGTGCCCGCGGTCGGCTCTTTCGTTATCCTGCTTGATGCATCCTCGTCGATGGCAGAAGAGCGCAGCCAGAAGTTCTTCGCTGCCAAGGATACGGCCAATGCGATGAACCAGACGATCCCGGAGTTGGGATATCAGGGAGCGTTTGCGACCTTTGGCCCGGGCTGCCTCCTCAACAAGGGGCTGGCAAAGGTTCACTACGGGCCTGCTGTTTACAGCACGGCTGACCTGGGCGCGGCCCTGGACGGGATCGAGTGCGCCGGCGGCGTGAGCCCGATGGACCTCGGTATCATCGCCAGCGGCGTCGCGCTGGACGCCGCGCCCGGTAGCATGGCGCTGATCGTGATCAGTGACTACCAGGACATCGATGCCAAGGCGGCAGGCAAGGCCCTCAAGACGCTCAACGCCGATGGCCGGGTCTGCTTCCACGGCGTCCAGGTCGGCGGCAACACGAAGGGTACCGCACTCAGGAATGAACTGGCCGGCATGACAAACTGCGGCTCTTCGGTAGACGCCGGCTCGATTTCTTCGTCCACGGCAATGGCGGAATACGTCAGGCGCATTCTTCTGGCAGCGGCGCCTAGGCAGACCGTGGTCAGGGACTCGGATGGCGATGGCGTGCCCGATGACCGCGATCGTTGTCCGGGAACGCCTGCAGGCGCCAGGGTCAACCAGGTCGGCTGCTGGTGGGTCGGTGACGAAACCGTCCTGTTTGACTTCGACAAGGCCGACATCAAAAGCACTTTCATGCTCGATGAAGCCGTCGAAATCCTCAAGGCTAACCCGGAAGTCAAAGTGGAGGTTCAGGGCCACACCGACAACGTGGGAGACCCCGATTACAATCTGGGGCTTTCACAGCGGCGCGCTGTCGTCGTCCGCGACTACATGATCCGCAAGGGGATCGACCCGAATCGCCTGCGCGCGACCGGCTATGGGATGACCCGGCCACACTTCAGCAACGATTCCGAACAGGGTCGTGCGCTGAACCGCCGCGTGGAGCTGCACCCCTACGAATAGCCTATCGGCGGCCAGGTCGAGCTGGCCGGCCCACAAGCTGAGGGGGCTGCGATTGCAGCCCCCCCTTTTTTTGTTTCCAAACGGTGGTTCTTTGCGGCGCTTGCCGGCCCTGCCGAGCACGAAGTGTCTTTGTTGGCCGCGGACCCGCAATAAACCTGCAATACTGCACAGGCAGACTGTTGATCCCGAGTTCGTTGCCAAGGTCGTTCAGAACTCGGTGATCAGCCTGTTTCCCAATTTCTGTATGCAGGTGCCGGCA
>JASFOT010000348.1:0-3189 GCA_050116375.1 Gammaproteobacteria bacterium
TCATCGGCCGCGCCGCGCAGGGACGACCCTGGATCTTCCGGGAGGTGTCTCACTACCTTCAGAACGGTACGGAAATTGCGCCCCCGACAGCCGTCGAGGTACGTGATATCATGCTCGCCCACCTGGACAGTCTCTACTCGTTTTACGGCGAGTTCACCGGTGTCCGGGTGGCCCGCAAGCACCTGTCATGGTACTGCCGCTCCCGCACGGGGGCAGAGGCATTTCGGCACAGTGCGGTGCGGGCCGAGTCCGCGGCAGAACAGCTGCGATTAGTCAGGGAATTTTTTGACCAGACTCCATCAGAAGAGCTGGCAGCGTAAAAGTCGGGAAGCCACGAATCGTGAGCAAGGAAAAGAATCTTTTCGAGGTATCCAGGGGAAGCAAGCCTCTCCGCAAAGTGACGGAAGAGGCGCTGGGTAAGTACTTCGACAACCTGAACGGACACAAGCCGAACGAACTTTATTCGCTTGTGATGAGTGAAGTCGAGGCGCCGCTTTTCAAGACGGTGATGCATTACACCGGCGGCAACCAGAGCCGCGCCGCGCAGATCCTCGGGATCAATCGCGGAACACTGCGAAAGAAGCTCCGGACCTACGGACTCCTGGGCTGAGCCGGCCTTGACCCGTCCGGTCGGGGCGCGCGACAGCTGGGGGAAGAGGACATGTCTGGCGTCAAGCGGGCGCTGATCAGCGTATCCGACAAGAGCCGAATTCTCGAACTGGCTCGCGCACTCGCAGGCCGTGACGTCGAGTTGTTGTCTACCGGCGGCACCGCCCGCCTGCTTCGGGATAATGGCATTCCCGTCACCGATGTGGCGCAGGTGACCGGTTTCCCGGAAATCATGGACGGCAGAGTGAAGACCCTTCACCCGAAAATCCATGGCGGGCTGCTGGGACGACGGGACCAGGATGCCGGTGTTATGGCGGAACACGGCATTCAGCCCATCGACCTTCTGGTGGTCAATCTGTATCCCTTCCGGGAAACCATCGCCAAGCCGGGCTGCAGCATCGAGGATGCGGTGGAGAATATCGATATCGGCGGACCCGCCATGCTGCGAGCCGCCGCCAAGAATCATGCCGCCGTTGCCGTCGTCGTAGACCCGGAGGATTACGGCGACATTGTCAGCGCTCTCGAAAACGAGGGCCATATCCCCGCAGACCTGCGCCGCCGGCTGGCCGCGAAAGCCTTTTCCCACACCGCCGCTTACGATTCGGCCATCTCAGCTTACCTCCTGTCCAGGCAGGAATACTCGGACCCGGACAGCTTCCCGCAACAGTACACAGCCGCGTTCGAGAAACGCCTGGATCTGCGTTACGGGGAAAACCCGCACCAGAAGGCTGCCTTTTATTCGGAAGGTGCAGAGGCTCCGGGTATCGGAGGCGCGCGGCAGCTGCAGGGAAAGGAACTCTCCTACAACAATATTGCCGATGCCGATGCCGCCCTGGAATGCGTCCGGCAGTTCGAAGAATCGGCGTGCGTCATCGTGAAACATGCCAATCCCTGCGGGGTTGCCGTGGATACCGGGATCGGTGAGGCATATCGGCGCGCCTACAGCACGGACCCCACCTCGGCCTTCGGCGGGATCATCGCCTTCAACCGGGAACTCGACAGCACGACGGCGAAAGACATCATTGATCGACAATTTGTGGAAGTGATCGTGGCGCCGGGAGTCGATCCTGCCGCCGCCGAAGTCCTTGCCGCGAAAAAGAACGTGAGGCTCCTGACGACACCCCCGCTGGAGCCGACGCTGCCGGTTTCCCACGACCTGAAGCGCGTCACCGGCGGGCTGCTTGTCCAGACCCGGGACGACCTGATCGTACAGCGGGACCAGCTCAGGATCGTCACCCGACGCCGACCCACCGATCGGGAACTCGAAGATCTGTTGTTCGCCTGGAAGGTGGTGAAATTCGTCAAATCCAACGCCATCGTCTTCGCGCGGGACATGATGACCATCGGCATCGGGGCTGGCCAGATGAGCCGCGTATACAGCACGCGAATCGCCGCCATCAAGGCGGAGGACGCGGGTCTCGAAGTCCGTGGATCGGTGATGGCATCGGACGCCTTTTTCCCGTTTCGCGACGGCGTCGATGCGGGCGCGGAACACGGAATCAGAGCCATCATTCAGCCGGGCGGCTCGATTCGGGACGAAGAAGTGATCGCCGCCGCCGATGAGCACGACCTTGCGATGGTCTTTACCGGCGTACGGCACTTCCGCCACTGACACGGCGAAGGCCCGGAAAGCTCCGGCCACAGGAGGCAAGCATGAAGATACTCATTGTCGGCGGCGGAGGTCGGGAGCATGCCCTCGCCTGGCGATGCGCGAAATCGCCCGCGGCTGAGATCGTGTACGTAGCCCCGGGAAACGCCGGGACTGCCCGGGAACCCGGCGTCGAGAACGTCGCCCTGGGAGCGGAGGATATCGACGGACTGCTCGAGTTTGCCAGCAACAAAAATGTCGATCTGACCATCGTCGGCCCGGAGGCGCCGCTGGTCGCCGGCATCGTCGATCGATTCGGCGAGGCCGGTCTCAAGTGCTTCGGGCCCACCGCCAGCGCTGCGCGCCTGGAGGGATCGAAAGCGTTCACGAAAGATTTTCTCCAGCGGCACCATATCCCCACCGGCGCCTACGAGAGTTTCTCGGAACTGGAGGCCGCAATCCGCTACATACGCCAGAAAGGCGCACCGCTGGTGGTCAAGGCGGATGGTCTGGCCGCGGGCAAGGGCGTCATCGTCGCCCAAAGCCTTGAAGAGGCCGAGTTGGCCGCCAGGTCAATGCTGGCAGAACACAGCTTCGGCGACGCGGGCTCCCGGGTGGTGGTGGAGGAGTTCCTCCAGGGAGAGGAGGCCAGCTTCATAGCCATTGTTTCCGGAAAGACCATACTCCCTCTGGCCACCTCCCAGGACCACAAGGCGCGGGATAACGGCGACCGGGGCCCGAACACCGGTGGAATGGGCGCCTACTCCCCCGCCCCCGTCGTGACCCGGGAGATCCACGATCGAATAATGAACGAGGTCATGCGCCCCACGGTGGAAGGACTCGCCGAGGAAGGAACCCCGTATACGGGCTTCCTTTATGCCGGAGTCATGATCGCCAGCGATGGCACTCCCAACGTCCTGGAATTCAACTGTCGTTTCGGGGACCCGGAAACCCAGCCGATCCTGATGCGCCTCGTGTCCGATCTCCCGGCC
>JASFOT010000349.1:0-3150 GCA_050116375.1 Gammaproteobacteria bacterium
CTGGCTTGCCTTCTGGCACACTCTGGGATGGTTTCTGGTCCTCGCCGCCGTCGCTGCCTCCCTGTCCCCGGCTTCCGCGCTTCCCGACGTGGGTGTCTCGGACAAGCTCGGTCATGCCGCCACGTACGCTTTCCTCGCACTCTGGTTCTGCGGCGTATACCCGCGCCGCGCGGCACCGGTGATCGCGTTGGCTCTGCTGGCCCTCGGGGGCGGCATGGAGGCCCTGCAGGCATTGACCGAGACTCGCAGGCCGGAGGGTGCCGATCTGGTCGCGAACGCGGCCGGCATTTTTGTCGGGGTCCTGGCGGCGAGGGCAGGTCTGGACAACTGGTGTGCTATGGTCGAGAAATTCTTCGGCGCAAACCATCGGCGTGACTGAACCCAGCCTCGATATTCCTTTGATTGACGAAGATTCGCGGCCACTGGCGGACAGGCTGAGGCCTGCCCGGCTGGAGGAATTCGTCGGACAGGAGCATCTGCTCGCTCCGGGTAAGCCCCTGAGAAGCATGGTGGAGGGCGGGTCCCTGCATTCCATGGTGTTATGGGGGCCGCCGGGGACCGGCAAGACGACACTGGCCAGGCTCGTCAGCCGCAGCTGTGACGCCCGGTTCATTGCCCTGTCAGCAGTCATGGCCGGTGTGAAGGACATCCGGGCTGCAGTGGAGGAGGCCCGGGAGATCCGGCGGCTGGAAAACCGGGGAACCGTCCTGTTCCTCGACGAGGTCCACCGGTTCAACAAGGCTCAGCAGGACGCCTTTCTGCCTTACGTGGAAGATGGCACGCTGGTTTTCGTCGGTGCGACAACCGAAAACCCGTCCTTCGAACTCAACAAGGCGCTGTTGTCCCGAGCCCGCATCTATGTGCTCAAGCGGCTGTCCGACACGGAACTTCTGGCCCTGCTGCGTCGCGCGCTGAATGATGGTGAGAGAGGGCTCGGGGGTGCCGGCCTGGAGGTCGCCGCCGAACAGATGGAGATGATCGCTGCGGCGGCCGACGGCGACGGGCGTCGAGCGTTGGGGTTCCTGGAACTGGCGGCGGAGCTGGCGCAGGAGTCGGACGGAAAACTTCGCATCCCGGGCGAGATACTGGCCGACGTGATCGGCGGCGCGAGACGCCGTTTCGACAAGCGGGGCGAGGATTTTTACGATCAGATCTCCGCTTTGCACAAGTCGGTTCGGGGCTCCAACCCGGACGCCGCCCTGTACTGGCTTTGCCGGATGCTCGACGGGGGCTGTGATCCGGTTTACGTGGCCAGGAGAGTGGTGCGGATGGCCAGCGAGGACATTGGCAATGCAGACCCTCGGGCGCTCGGTCTGACCCTCAACGCCTGGGACACATTTATTCGGCTCGGGTCTCCGGAAGGCGAGCTGGCCATCGCGCAGGCTGTCGCGTATCTGGCCTGCGCGCCGAAAAGCAATGCCGTGTACCGCGCCTACAATGCGGCCATGGAGGATGTGCGCAAGAAGGGGTCCCTGGAGGTCCCCATGCACCTGCGAAACGCGCCCACGAAACTGATGAAGGGCATGGGCTACGGTCGGGGCTACCGTTACGCACACGACGAGGAAGGAGGCTTTGCGTCCGGCGAATCGTACTTCCCGGAGGACATGGCCCCGGCAACGTATTATCATCCCGTGCCCCGCGGTCTGGAGATTCGCATCGGCGAAAAACTCGAACGCCTGCGGAGACTGGACCGGGAAGCACGCGGCCAGAGCGGAAAGGAGAGTCCCGCCAGTCCCGAAGACTGACAGACCGGTGCTTTACCGCAGATAGCCTACCGTCACAGCTTACGAACCAAATATGATTGACCCTAAACTGTTGCGCACCGACGAGGGGCTCGAGTCCGTGCGCGATAACCTGGCCCGCCGCGGGATCGACCTGGACACAGATCGCTGTCGCGATCTCGAACAGCAGCGCAAGCGTCTCCAGGTCGAGGCCGATGAGCTGCGTAACCGGCGTAATACTCGCTCCAAATCCATCGGCCAGGCGAAGGCGGCCGGCGAGGACATCCAGCCGCTGCTTGACGAAATGGCCGATCTGAAGGCATCCCTGGAGGCGAATGAGCAGAGTCTGAGGGCGGTTCAGTCGGAACTCGAGGATCTGCTGCTCGGCCTGCCGAATCTGATCGACGACAGCGTCCCCGAAGGCCGGGATGAAAGCGATAACGTCGAAATTCGGCGTTGGGGCGAAACCCGGCAATTCGATTTCGCGCCGAGAGATCATGTAGACCTCGGGCTGCTGGATTTTGAATCGGCGGCGCGGCTGTCAGGTGCGCGATTCGTGGTCATGCGGTCCGTCGTGGCCAGACTGCATCGGGCCCTCATCCAGTTCATGCTCGATCTCCATGTTCAGGAACACGGATATACCGAGGTCTACGTCCCTTATCTGGTCAATGCCCAGACGCTCACGGGCACCGGTCAGCTGCCCAAGTTCAGGGCCGATCTTTTCGAACTTCGCGGGGAAAGGGAGCTGTTCCTGATCCCCACCGCCGAGGTCCCGGTTACCAATCTTGTTGCCGGACGGCTTCTCGAAGCGGAAGAGTTACCGCTCCGAATGGTCGCCCACACTCCCTGCTTCCGCTCGGAGGCCGGTGCCTATGGCAAGGACACCCGCGGGATGATCCGTCAGCATCAGTTCGAGAAGGTAGAGCTCGTCCATGTTTCGCGACCGGAGGACTCCTTCGCCGCCCTCGAACAATTGACGGGCCATGCGGAGGTCGTCCTGCAGCGGCTGGAGCTGCCGTATCGCGTGGTGACACTTTGCAGCGGCGACATGGGAGCGGCAGCCGCCAAGACCTTCGATATCGAGGTCTGGATGCCGGGACAGGCCGCGGGCGACGGTGACGCAACGGGTCGGGGTCGTTTCCGGGAAATATCGTCCTGCAGCAACTGCACCGATTACCAGGCCCGCCGGATGGGTGCTCGGTATCGGCCGGAACCGGGGAAGAAACAGACCGAGCCGGTGCATACGCTCAACGGATCAGGGGTGGCCGCCGGTCGGTGCCTGATCGCCATACTGGAAAATTACCAGCAGGCAGACGGCAGCGTGGTGATTCCCCACGCGCTTCGGCCCTACATGTCCGCTGACCGTATACCGCCGGCGCAGGCTTAACGAATCAGGCGGCCTCGGGATCGCCGTCGGGGCTCTCTTTCT
>JASFOT010000350.1:0-3149 GCA_050116375.1 Gammaproteobacteria bacterium
CCTGAAAAAGGGTTGGCAGCTGGCTTGCGACCAGCTGGGAATCATGACGCTCACCCGGCGGGAAGCGCGCGAGAGCCGGGACCGGAACACGACTCGCGTGGACCCGATCCTTCTCGAAGTGTTCAACAATCTGTTCATGCATATCGCCGAGCAGATGGGCGTCGTCCTGGAGAAAACCGCCCACTCGGTGAATATCAAGGAGCGCCTGGATTTCTCGTGCGCCCTGTTCGACGCAGGGGGCGGTCTGGTGGCCAACGCCCCGCACATGCCCGTGCATCTGGGATCCATGGGTGACAGCGTGCGCCAGGTCATCCGGATATTCGCCGGCCGGATGGCCCCGGGCGACAGTTTCGTCCTCAACGCGCCCTATGGCGGCGGCACTCACCTGCCGGACGTGACGGTGGTGTCGCCGTGCTATGTGGACGAATCCGACGAACCGCTCTTTTATGTCGCCTCCAGGGCGCACCACGCCGACATCGGCGGCATCACCCCGGGATCCATGCCGCCGGACAGCCGCAACATCGACCAGGAAGGCATCCTGATCGAGTGCGCACGGCTGGTCCGCAAGGGCCGATTTCTCGAGGAAAAAATGCGCGAGCTTCTTTCAGCGGGAGATCATCCGGCCCGGAATCCGGACAGGAACATCGCCGATCTCCGCGCCCAGCTGGCGGCCAATGCCCGGGGCCGGGAGGAAGTGGCCCGGATGGTTGCACAGTTCGGCCGGGGAACCGTCTGCGCCTACATGGGACACGTGCAGGACAACGCGGAAGAGGCGGTGAGGCGCGCGATCGGCAATCTCGCCGGCGGCCGGTTCGTCTATCCCATGGACGACGGACTGGAGATTGCCGTCAGCGTGGACGTGGACGAAACGACGCGATCGGTGCGCATCGATTTCACCGGCACTTCGCCCCAGAGCGAAACCAATTTCAACGCGCCGCTTTCCGTCTGCCGCGCCGCTGTGCTTTACGTTTTCCGGACCCTGGTGGATCACGACATCCCGATGAACGAAGGCTGTCTGCGTCCGATCGAGCTGGTGGTTCCGGAGAAGACCCTGCTGAATCCCGTTCCCCCCGCCGCGGTGGTGGCCGGTAACGTGGAAACATCACAGTGCATCGTGGACTGCCTCTACGGCGCGCTGGGCGTGCTGGCTGCTTCCCAGGGAACGATGAATAACCTGACTTTCGGGAACGATACCTACCAGTACTACGAGACCATCTGCGGCGGCGCCGGGGCGGGGCCGGGCTTTGATGGCGCATCGGCCGTCCACACCCACATGACCAATTCCCGGCTTACCGACCCGGAGGTTCTTGAATGGCGATACCCGGTTTTGCTGAGACGCTTTTCCATCCGCCGCGGTTCCGGCGGACCCGGCCGCTTCCGCGGCGGGGACGGTGCCGTTCGGGAAATCGAGTTTCGCGAGCCCATGTCGGCCGCGATTCTTTCGGGCCATCGCCGGGTTCCGCCCTTTGGCCTGGCCGGTGGCGGGCCGGGAGCGGTGGGACACAACCGGCTCATCGGCGCCGACGGATCAAGGACCGAACTGGGAGCCACGGCGGCATTCCAGGTTAAGGGCGGTGACGTTCTGATGGTGGAAACCCCCGGCGGCGGCGGCTACGGGGAGAGGACGGACAAGGAGGAGACTCAGCGCGATGAGCAATAAGGACTTGAGGGGCCCCTTCAGGATTTATCGCAGTCTGGAAAACCTGCCGCTGGGTCGCTGGCTGTTCACCCGGCTGATATGCCTGCGCGCGCCCTATTTTTCTTCCATCAGCCCGCTGTTCATGGACCTTCGGCCCGGCCGCGCCGTCGTTTCCATGCGCAAGCGGCGCAAGGTCAAGAACCATATCGGCACCGTTCACGCCCTGGCCATGGGAAACCTCTGTGAGCTCGCCGCGGGCCTTGTCATGGAGGCCTCTCTGACCCCGGTGTTCAGATGGATCCCCCGGGGCATGGAAATTGCCTATCTGGCCAAGGCCGAATCGGACGTGGTGGCGACTGCCACCGTGGTGCCGGATTCCTGGCAAAGCAGCAGGGATGTCCCCGTCGAAGTCGCCGTCAAAGACGCCGACGGGAGAGAGGTGGTTCGCGCTACCATCACGATGTACGTGTCGCCCGTCGCGGCGAAATCCTGAGGAATCCACGAAAAAACTTCCCTTGCGCCACCCGGGGCCGCTGCTAGTCTCGACCCTTCCATTCAGCCGGCGGTGCCCGCGAGTCGTTCCGATTGTTCGGCAAAACCGGGGGCCGGCTGGCGGGGATTGAAAAAATAGCTTCCGGAGCCCAAGGACAGCATGGACGCGGACTGGGACCCGATGGATGTCTGGCGACGGTTGCGCCGCGATCATCCTGTACAGATCGACAACCCGGCGTCGAGCACCGGACGGATGGATCGGCATAACGCGAAGGTTTTCTGGGCCAGTATCGCCGAGTATCCGGATCCGTTGCAGGATGCGCTGTTCGTCATCGCCCACGCGCGGGGGTTCGAGGCGGCCATCGCCGCCCTGGATCAGGCGATCCGGGGGCACCTTGCCGATCTTCGCCGCAACTTCCCGGCGGCACCTCTCTGGAATGGGGAGCGAACACACACCACGGAGCGAGACGCCGGGCTCAGGCGCGCGGCTTCCTGAAAAACGATCGAATCTTCGGGGATCCCCGGGCGATCTCGAATTGACTGGCGGCGCGCTGCCGATCCCGATCGACCATGGTCTGCACGGTCCGCAGGCGAGCCTGATAGGCTGCAGGCAAACCCTGGATCCGCGCACCGCCGGCAATGATCGCCACATACCAGTCGTAGGGCAGCAGATCGCCGTCGATCCAGTCCGGCTCCGCCAGGAAGGCCAGCGCATCGACTCCCCCGAGCCCCGCGACGACCCGTACGTGCGCTGCTGCATAGCCCCGCCCTTCCCGGCGAAGCTCCGACAGCCGCTGCCGCTGGGACTCCCGGATGGAATAGAGCACACCGTGTACGGCGTCCCCCGCCCGTCCGGTGCGACAGGCGTCGCATTTCCCGGAAACATCTGTGGCCGACTCGCTCCGCGTGTGGAATCGCAGGCTGTGGCGCATCAGTACAGCGGGGCCCTGCACGCTGCAGACGCCGGCCGCCAGCCCCAGCTTCAGCGGGTGCATATCCTGGCCATAGGCAAAATAGA
>JASFOT010000351.1:0-3134 GCA_050116375.1 Gammaproteobacteria bacterium
TGCGGCTTTCCGGCGGCGATCATCTCCATACCGGAACCGTCGTGGGCAAGCTCGAGGGAGACCGCGAGGCGACCCTGGGCTGGATCGACCTGCTGCGGGAGCAGTATGTCGAGGAGAATCGTTCCCGTGGCATCTTTTTCGACCAGGACTGGGGTCACATGCCCGGTGCACTGGCAGTGGCGTCGGGCGGCATCCACGTCTGGCACATGCCCGCACTGGTCACGATCTTCGGCGACGAT
Source organism: Gammaproteobacteria bacterium (assembly GCA_050116375.1). Classification (GTDB taxonomy): domain Bacteria; phylum Pseudomonadota; class Gammaproteobacteria; order Steroidobacterales; family XN24; genus JAHEFR01. The sequence continues at coordinate 240 of JASFOT010000351.1, forward strand.
GCTGTCATGCAGTTCGGCGGCGGCACCCTCGGCCACCCGTGGGGCAACGCCGCAGGCGCCACCGCCAACCGGGTCGCGCTGGAGGCCTGTGTCGAAGCACGTAATCAGGGGCGGCAGGTCGAGCGGGAGGGCAAGGAGATTCTGACTGCCGCGGCGGCCAACAGTCCCGAACTGAAGATCGCCATGGAGACATGGAAGGAGATCAAGTTCGAGTTCGACGTCGTTGACAAACTGGACGTGGCCTGAAGCGCTCTATACCGGACAGAGGAAATTGACTATGACCAACATCAGCGAATTCCCGGCCAAGCGTGACAGCCTGAAAGGCCGCAAGTTCGAAACCTTTTCCTACCTTCCGCCAATGGATGCGGACCGCATTCGCAGGCAGGTCAAGTACCTGTTGGAGAAGGGCTGGAATCCTGCAATCGAGCACAGCGAACCGGCTCAGTCGGAGAGCGACTTCTGGTACCTGTGGAAGCTGCCGCTTTTCGGTGAAAAGGACGTGGACGCGGTTCTGGCCGAGCTGGAGGCCTGCCACACCGCCTTCCCGAAACACCACGTGAGGCTCATTGGCTATGACAACATGCGCCAGACCCAGGGGTCGGCCATGGTGATCTATCGGGCTGCCTGATTTGCGCGGCGGTTTAACCGACCCGATGTGAACCCGCGTCCATTCAGGGGGCCTGTCGAGGCCCCCTGATCAGTTGTGCCTGGCCTGGCTCGCGACCCGCAGCACTTGATCATGCGCGCGAACCGCTCGACTCCGTGATCCGGCGGGCTATGATGTGCCGGGACCAGTTCCGGAGGAGGGGGCATGAAATTCCCGGTTCTTTTCGCGATGCCGTGGCTTGCAGGGTTTGCGGCGGGTTTGCTGATCACGGGCCCGGATCCGGCCGCTGGCGAAACGCGGGCCGCAACTCCGGCGACAAAGGCCGCCAACGACTCCGTCGAGGAAGCTCTTCCATTTTCCAACGACCGGGATTTCGAGCTGGCCGGGCGGGGACTGATCCACCGGCCGGATAGCCTCGTGATCAAGGACGGGACCGGCCGCGTGGTCTGGGACCTGGACAGCTATGCATTCCTGACCGATGGTTCGGCCAGGCCCCACTCGGCAAATCCCAGCCACTGGCGCCAGGCGCAGCTGAACATGTCCTATGGTCTTTTCGAGGTGGTGCCGGGCATCTATCAGGTTCGTGGCTACGACCTGGCGAACATCACCTTCATCAAGGGTGATTCAGGATGGATTGTTTTCGATCCGCTCACGACCCGAGAGACGTCGGCAGCGGCGCTCGAGCTGGTGACCGAACACCTGGGGGAACGCCCGATCAGGGCGGTGGTCTACAGCCACACCCACGCCGACCACTGGGGTGGGGTCAAGGGTGTCGTCACGGCCGAAGAAGTCGCATCCGGCAAGGTGCAGGTCATTGCCCCGGAAGGCTTCATGGAACATGCCGTGGCCGAGAATCTGCTGGCCGGGAACGCCATGACCCGCCGCGTGACTTACCAGTACGGATCGGCCCTTCCGAAGGGCGCCAGGGGCCAGATGGACGCCGCTATCGGCAAAGGCGTTTCTACGGGCACGGTCACCCTGATCGCGCCGACGCTGACCATCGGCCGAACGCCGACCTCGCTCACAATCGACGGCGTGGAAATGATTTTCCAGTACACGCCCGGCACCGAGGCGCCGGCCGAAATGAATACCTTTTTCCCGGGATTCAGCGCCTTGTGGATGGCCGAGAACACGATTCACACGCTGCACAATCTGTATACCCTGCGCGGCGCGGAGGTACGGGACGCCAAGGCGTGGTCGCATTACATCAACGAGGCCATTGAGATTTTCTCCGACGACGCCCAGGTCCTGTTCGCAAGCCACACCTGGCCGATATGGGGCAACGAGGAGCTGGTGACCTTCCTGAAGAAGCAGCGCGATCTCTACGGTTATCTGCACGATCAGACGCTCAGGCTCGCCAACCGCGGCTATACCATGCTGGAAATCGCGGAGCTGATGGAGATTCCGGAGGCGCTGTCCCAAGAGTGGTACAACCGCGGCTATCACGGCACCTACAACCACAACATCAAGGCGGTCTATCAGAAGTATCTGGGTTGGTACGACGGCAATCCGGCCAATCTGCATCCCCTTCCGCCGGAGGCCGCCGCCAAAAAATACGTCGAGTACATGGGCGGCGCCGAGGCCGTCCTGGCCCGCGCAAAGCAGGCTTACAACGAGGGCGATTATCGATGGGTAGCCACGGTCGTGAATCACGTCGTCTTTGCCGATCCGACGAACGCGGAGGCGCGCACCCTGCAGGCAGATGCTCTTGAGCAGCTGGGATACCAGTCCGAAGGGGCGGGCTGGCGAAACTCCTACCTGGCCGCGGCATATGAGCTCCGGCACGGGGCGCCCGACACCCAGGTCACCCAATCCGTCAATCCAGATACCGTCGCGGGGATGAGTTTCGGTGATGTCCTCGATTTTCTCGCTGTTCGCCTGGATGGCCCCAGGGCGGCCGGTGCTTACCTGGTGCTCAACTTTTCATTTCCGGACCTGGATCAATCCTATTCGGTCACTCTGGAGAACTCGCACCTCAGTTACGTCCCCGGAAAGCAGGATCCGGCGGCCGACGCCACCTTTGTTCTGACGCGGAAAGTCCTGGACAGGATTTTGCTGGGCCAGGCTACTCTGGCCGATGCCGCCCAGGCAGGGGAGGCGCAGGTGACCGGGAACCCGCAGAAGTTCGGCGAACTGATGTCCCTGATGGATCCGCTGGTACCTCAGGGCAAGGGCTTCTGGTTCAACATCGTGACACCCTGACAACCTGGTCGTACGGAAAACATCACGAGACTGCTTGGTTCCGACCTTTCGCTCCGCAGCTCGGAGTTCCACGGAGACAGGTATGG
>JASFOT010000352.1:0-3128 GCA_050116375.1 Gammaproteobacteria bacterium
GACCGGCTCTCCGTCGCGGAGACTCAGCAGTTGCTCTGTGTTTGCATGCATCGTTCGTTACCTTCGCCGTCGAGTCCCAGCAGTTCCCTGAGCCGCTGGTGCGCCCTGGAAAGCTGGGACTTGGAGAAACTCGTCGTCCGGCCCATCATTTCGCCGATTTCCTGATGGGTATAACCCTCCACGTCGTAGAGCCAGACCACGGCCCGGGCCGTCGCGGGCAGCAGGGCCAGGGCCCGTTCGGCATCCATGTCGCTGCCCATGGCAGCGGAATCGCGCCCCTCGTCCCCGTGGCGGTATTCCAGGCCCTCGTCCTCCGCGCCCCCGGAATGGGCGGCAAGCCTGTGCCAGGCGGAACGCAGATGGCCCAGGCACTTGTTCACGGCAATACGCTTGACCCATCCGGGAAAGGCCCGCGGGTCGCGGACGGTGTCAATCTTCCTGATCACCTCGATGGACGTTTCCTGCAGTACGTCGTCCGCGTGGGCCGGGTTTTGCAGCATCCTGACGGCGAGCGTATAGACCGGCGTTCCGTAAGCGCGGTACAGGATCTCGTGGGCCTTCATGTCGCCGCGCCTGGCGCGCGCCAGGATCGCGATATCCACGTTGCAATCGGAAAATCCGGACATCTTGTTTCTAGGATGCTCGAAACCCGGCCAGGGTCGCAGGGGGTCCGCTAGTATGTTCCATAGACCCTCTTGCCGAACAGGAAATCACCAGAGATGGATACAGGGCAGCTTGCCTCGATCATCTTCAGGGCGGAGCACTGGACCTCGCCGCTGACCCTGGCGGGACTGGCGCTGCTGTCAGTGGTCGTCATCACGGCGATTCCCAAGCCCGCCAGGCGCTCGGAAGGAATCGGACGCATTCTGCGTCGCGATATCGTCATCATGACCCTGCTTCCCATGTTGTCCCTCGCGCTCCTGCTGACCGACCGTTCGATCCGGTATCTCTCGGAGGGGACGGTGGCTTCCGTGGAAGGAGCGGTCGCCGGCCTCTCGGCGACCTTCGGGGAACGGCTGGAGAAAGCCCAGGACGCGGTCAGCGTGCTGGCCCTGAATCTCGGCTCGGTTCAGGACGCCGACGACGCCGGTCTGAAAAGGCTGCTGCTCGGCTTCCACGAGATTCACCCGGAATTCATCTCCACGCTTGCCGCCGGCGCCGACGGGCAGGTGATGGCGGCCACAATTGCCACCCGGGAGGGAATCGTGGCCAGGGACGCCCGCGACATCCGCGTGGCCGATCGTGACTATTTCCGGGAACCGATGCAGACCGATCAGCGCTACCTGTCGCCGGCTTTCCGCGGTCGCGGCCTTGGATCCGACGTGATCGTCGCGGCCAGCGCGCCGGTCAGCGGGACCGGCGGGCGCGGGCCGGCCGTGGTGGAGGGCTCCATCGACTTCGTCCGGCTCGGCGAGGTCGCCAGGAATTATCCGCTTCCCGAGTCAGCAGAATTCATTGTCCTGGACCCCTCGGGACAGGTCGCGGCCAGCAATCGTCCCCTGACTTTCAGACCCTTGTCGGTGCCCGGGGACGAGGTATTCAGCCGGACCGACGAACGCACCTATATCTCGGCCCGTGGAGACATCTCCAACGGCTGGGAAGTGATCGTTCGACTGCCGGTGGCCCGCCTCCAGGAGCGGATCGTGGCCGACCTGGTGGTCTCGGCCATCTGGCTCGTCGTCTCCCTGTCGCTGGCGCTGGTGCTGGCCGCGGTTCTTACCGCCAGGGTCAGCCAGCCGCTCCAGCATCTGGCGGAGGCCGTAAAGGAATATGTGCCGCCGGCGTCCACCGACCGGATCGCGGTCACGTCCCGGGCGCCCCAGGAGGTCCGCATCCTGGCCAGGCACTTCAATCTGAGCGCCCGGCGCATGAACGAGCTTTACGGTCGCCTGGTGGCCATGCTGGCCGAGCGTGAATCCGGCGAAGGAAACGGCAAATCTCCTGGCAAGTGAGCCTTGCGCCCTTCAGGCCATGGGGGTAGCTTTGCCGGACCCGGGCCGGGATGGCGGAACTGGTAGACGCGCCGGACTCAAAATCCGGTGGGGTAAAACCCGTGCGGGTTCGACTCCCGCTCCCGGTACCAGGCCCGGCTCACGATCATTCACTGCCGCTCACGGCAGCCAACGCCATTCCCGGGCCGCGGCCTATACTTTCCTCATGGGGTCCCTGCACATGACTCGCGCCGATGCGCCTGCCTACTGGGAGCACTTCAGCCACCAGGCGGATATCGGGGTACGCGGTTTCGGCTCGACCATGGCCGAGGCCTTCGAGCAGGCGGCGCTGGCAATGACGGCGGTGATTACTCCGCCCGAGGAGGTGCGCTGCCTCCGGCGTGTCTCAATTCACTGCCAGGCGCCGGACGCGGAATTGCTTCTGGCCGACTGGCTGAACGCGCTGATCTACGAGATGGCAGATCACAACCTTCTCTTCGGGCGGTATGCGGTGTCGATCACCGATGAAGTCCTGGCCGGCGAGGCCTGGGGCGAGCCCGTGGACCGCGCCCGGCACCGGCCCGTTGTCGAGATCAAGGGGGCCACGTTTACGGAACTGAAAGTCGGTCGGCGCGCGGACGGCCGGGAGTGGTTCGCCCAGGCTGTTCTCGACGTCTGATCCGCATCGAGGAATTCAAATGGACCTTGCGGGACTGAAACAGGAAGGCCCCTGTCGCTGGGTGATAGAGCCCCGGGGCGATATGCGCGTGCCGGCAGTGCTTTTCGGCAGCGCGGCTCTTCTCGAGGACATGGACGACAAGGTTCGTGAGCAGCTGACCAACGTCGCCGGCCTGCCGGGTATCGTGGGCGCGGCGTACGCGATGCCCGATGCCCACTGGGGCTATGGCTTCCCCATCGGCGGCGTCGCGGCCTTCGATCCCGACAGGGGCGGCGTCATTTCTGCCGGCGGCGTCGGATTCGACATCTCCTGCGGCGTACGGGCGCTGCACACCGGCCTGGAAGCGAGCCTGATCGACGCCGTGAAGTCGCCGCTGGCGGACCGGCTTTTCGACCGTATTCCCGCCGGCGTCGGCAGCACGGGACAGATCCGGCTGACCGGAAAGTCCATGGACCAGATGCTCTCCGGCGGCGCGCGCTGGGCGGTGGACCAGGGCTGGGGTCGCGAAGAGGACCTGG
>JASFOT010000353.1:0-3116 GCA_050116375.1 Gammaproteobacteria bacterium
GCCGATCTTTCCGACCATGCTCTGGGCCACCCAGCTTCGCCCGGAAGTAGCGAGCCGCGTCAATGACGTGTTCAGGAAGCTTATCGAGCGGGCGCGGCAAGGACAGCCAGACCTGAAGCCAAAGGGCAAATGGCAGACGGACCAGAGGCTTCACACGATGGCCGAACTGAAGGAGTTCGTCGACCTGGTTCTTGGACTATGCCGGCATGTTCTCGACGCCGACGGGATCCGCTATCGGGGTCTGGAGATCACCGGCTGCTGGGCCAACGTGGGATTTTCGGGTTCCGGCCATCGGCCTCACGCCCATCCCAATAATTATTTCAGCGGTGTTTACTATGTCAGCGCCCCGCCGGGTGGCAACACCATCAATTTCTTCGACCCCAGGCCCCAGGCGGGGGTTATGGTGCCGCCCTCCGAGCAGGTGTCTCCTATGGTGGCCCAGAAGATGACGCTGGACGTGAAGGCCGGTTCCCTGATCTTCTTCCCGTCGTGGCTTTACCATTCAGTGGACGACAATCGCTCGGCGGAAGAACGGATCAGCGTGGCGTTCAACGCGATGTTTCTCCCGTATGTCGAGGAGATGAGCGCGCCGAACTGGGAAGGAAATCTGAAAGTGACGGGTGGCTGACACGGCCGCTGCAGCGCCTGCTCAGGATGCCTCCAGCTCATCTATGACCGTATCCATGCCTTTCTGTCGCACGTCCTCGCCCATGAGCGTGCGATAGTGCGTGACATAGGAGAGACCTTCGATAATGACGTCGAAAACCTTCCAGCTGTCGTCGGTCCAACGGGTGCGGTAATCCACCGGTACCACCGTACCGGACGTGGTTTTCACTTCGGTTTTGACGGTGACGAAATCCTCGTCCAGTTTGATCAGTCCACCATGGGGCAGAACCTTGACCGTATCCTCGCGATATTCGAGAAGACCCCTGGCATAGCGGCGGACGAGAGAACCATACAAGGCGTTGATAAAGCGTTCACGCTGCTCTGGTGTGGACCGGGACCAGTAGCGCCCCATCACGAGGCGACCCGCATAGTCGATATCGAAGTTGGGACGCAGGATATTGTCCACCACCGAATAGAGAGCTTCCGGATTCGCTTCCATTTCGGATCTCCGGTTCCGCACCACCACGAGAAGATCTTCGGCGGTACTCTCTATCATCTCGTGCGGGCTCGGGCCCGGCTGAGCAATGGCTGGCGCACCAGCCAGCAACAAGGCCGCGCAGGCCAGTATGGTTGGGGCTCGAGTCAAAGCGCGCTCCCGGAGGAAATCAGGAAAACGGCGATCGATTAAACCACAAAAGACCTGGGAAAAGTGCCCCCGATGTCGATCTGGCCTACTTTAACTCCCGAACCCTATCGAGACTCTGCGCGCACTCCTGGCGCTGTTTGCGGAAGCTATCGGAACTGACGAACAGACCGGCGGGCCCGAGAATCGCGAGGCGTCCTGCAGCCTCGAGGATACCGAGACCGGCAGCGGCCGCGTCATAGCGGATTTTGGGCTCGCGAAGGGTGCCGCCGACACGGACGTCTACCTTGTGCGCAAGTGCGCGGGCCCGCTTTGCCCGTGGTACGAGCAGCAGGTCATATTTCTCGGTGCCGAAGTCGATTTTCCCGCCTCCCCGCATCAGCATGTCTGGTGTGTCCAGAACGAAAAATTCCAGCGCGGCCGTACCATTGGAAATCGGCAGATCCAGCATCACGCATTCGATGTTGATCCCCGTGTCCTCACGCAACCATGGCATGAGGTAAGTCAGCATCTGGCTGAAGTGCAGGGGCAGATCCGTCCCGCCGGCAAAGCCTTCGGTCATCAGGAGCGTCAGGTGTCCGTCTGCTCCCGCCGCCATTTCCCGCGGGGACCCGCCGACGGCGTCAATATCCAGCCTGACGTCGATGAGTCCGCGAATCTCGTCCGACAGTCCCGCCCGACGCGCGAGATCGCCGACGTCCAGTCCCTGGGTCTGGCTTTTCAGTGACAGACCGGGCGTTTCGCCCCCGGCGATGCTCAGGCGACCGTCGATCCTGGCATCCCGGTATTTCAGCTGGGCAGGATCGATCGACATGACCTGGTCAGAAACGGCCAGATTGCCACTGATGATTTCGATGAGGCTCTTGCCGAAGAGGATCTCGATTGCGGCGAGGTCGACATCCAGGAACAGGTCCTGCAGCCACCCCAGTGGCAGGGGAGTGTCGGAAAATACTGTCTGGGGGGACGCCGGGCCGGCAGATTGCCGGCTTGGCCGTGCGGAATTCGGCCCCTTTTCAAGTTCCAGCCAGGGCGTCAGGTCGAGGGTGCTCTGCTGGAAGGCCCCCTCTATCCGCTGAAGGTTTTCTGCCGTTGGTTTCGTGTAGGTGAATTGCCCTCGCAAAGAGGATGTGCCGGCCGCCAGCTCTGTTAGCCCCACATCGAAAACTTCCGTGCTTCCCGCGAGCGAGAAGCGCGCACGGGCCTGCCCAAGGGCATCCCAGAGATAACCGCCAAAAGGCAGGAAGGGTGTCAGAGAAGGCGCCTCGGCCACGACCTGGAGATCGAAGCCCTGGCCCCCCAGAACATCGTCGACAGCGCCGCTGAAGCTCAGGTCGATTTCGTCCGTTATCAATCGGCCGGCGAGTTCATCGATTCGGGGTGATTGGGTCTCGCCAAAAGCATGTCCGGTGAACTGGAAAGTCCGCGAATCTGGCCAGGTCTGCTCCAATTCTCGCCCGAGGATAGCCAAGTCGTCACCCGTCGCCTCGACGCGGGCATCCAGGCGTTCGAAATCCAGAACATTCGGAAAGCGACCCTTGAGGGTTACCGCAGTCTTCCCGAGGCGGGCGCGGGCGTCCACATTCTCCAGGTCGGGCGCAAAAACAGAACCGACGAGGCGCCCGTTGATGCTGTAGCTATCGGTCTGGGGAAGCAGGACACCGTCGAAGGTTTCCAGCATACGGAGGTTGACGCCCGAGAGGCGCATGATGAGATCCAGCTTCGATGCCTGGCCAATCGAGTCGATGGTTCCAGAGACGTTGAGTTCCGTACCGTCCCGGCGGGCAAGCCGAAGCCGGTCCGTAACGAGATTCAGATTGTCGGCGCCGCCGCGCAGCAGTCCGGATCCGGCAGCGGAGTCCGTTTCGGG
>JASFOT010000354.1:0-3108 GCA_050116375.1 Gammaproteobacteria bacterium
CGCATGCACGCGACTTATTACCGCCCTGGCGGCGTCTACCGGGATCTTCCCGAAGAAATGCCGAAGTACCAGGAGTCCCGTTTTCGCAGCAAGCAGGACATCGCCCGACTCAACGAGAGCCGTGAGGGGTCGCTGCTGGATTTTATCGAGGCGTTCACCGACAAATTTCCCGCATGCGTGGACGACTATGAGACCCTGCTGACGGACAACCGCATCTGGAAACAGAGAACCGTCAATATCGCTGTGGTTTCTCCGGACCGGGCCAAGGCCCTGGGTTTCACCGGCCCCATGCTCCGTGGATCGGGGGTGGCGTGGGATCTCCGGAAGAAGCAACCCTACGAGGTGTACGGGGATCTGGAGTTCGATATACCGGTGGGGGTGAACGGGGATTGCTACGACCGGTACCTCGTTCGCGTGGAGGAGCTACGGCAGTCCAACCGCATTATCCGCCAGTGCGTGAAGTGGCTGCGGGAGAACCCCGGCCCGGTCATGATCGAGGACCACAAGATTACCCCGCCCGGTCGACGGGACATGAAGGGCGACATGGAGTCCCTGATCCATCACTTCAAGCTCTACACGGAGGGCTACTGCGTGCCCGAGGGCGAGGCTTATGCTGCCGTGGAGCACCCGAAAGGCGAGTTCGGCGTTTACCTGGTCTCGGACGGGGCCAACAAGCCTTTCCGCGTGAAAATCCGCGCCCCGGGCTTTCCGCATATCGCGGCAATGGACGAGATGGTCCGGGGCCACATGCTTGCCGACGTGGTGGCGGTCATCGGCACCATGGATATCGTGTTCGGGGAGATCGATCGATGAGCGCCGCTCCATCTGCCGCTAACCCTGGTTTGTCCGATCACGTTCGGGGAGAGCTGGACCGGTGGATCGGCCGGTTTCCGGAGGGACGGCAGCGATCTGCGATCATCGCCGGATTGCGGGCAGCCCAGCACGAGAATGACGGATTTCTGACCCGCGAGTTGATGGACGCGGTTGCCGCCTACCTGGATCTCCCGCCGATCCAGGTCTACGAAGTTGCCACCTTTTATTCCATGTTCGAGACCGAGGAAGTCGGCCGCCACTGTGTCTCGGTCTGCACCAACGTGTCCTGCATGCTCCGCGGTGCCGACGAGCTGGTTGCCCATATTGAGAAAAAGCTCGGGATCAGGATCGGCGAAAGCACTGCCGACGGCCGCATATTTCTCAAGCGTGAGGAGGAGTGCCTGGCGGCCTGCTGCGGTGCCCCCATGATGATGGTGGACCACGAATATTTCGAGAATCTGACGCCCGATCGGGTGGACGAAATCCTGGAAGGGCTGGAGTAGAGTCATGCAGCGCAACCTGGTTTGTTACGCGACCCTGGACCAGGAGGAGCCCTGGACCCTGGAGAGCTACCTCGGCAAGGGAGGCTATCGGGCCTGGCGCAACATCCTCGAGAACCGTACTCCTCCGGAGAAGATTATCGAGGACATCAAGGCGTCAGGACTCAGGGGGCGGGGCGGCGCCGGCTTCCCCACGGGCGTCAAATGGGGATTCATGCCCCGGACCGCGCCGGGCCAGAAATATGTCGTCTGCAACTCCGACGAGAGCGAACCGGGGACCTGCCACGACCGGGACATCCTGCGGTTCAATCCGCACTCGGTGATCGAGGGCATGGCGATCGGAGGGTATGCCATGGGCGCCACGGTCGGATACAACTACATACGGGGCGAATTCATCGCCGAGCCGGTGCCCGTGTTCGAGCGCGCGGTGCAGGAAGCCTACGACGCCGGCTACCTGGGGAAAAATATCCTGGGATCCGGAGTGGATTTCGATCTTTACACATTTGTCGGCGCCGGCGCCTACATCTGTGGGGAGGAGACGGCGCTGCTGGAGTCCCTCGAGGGCAAGCAGGGCAAGCCGAGATTCAAGCCGCCTTTCCCGGCCAACTACGGGCTCTACGGCAAGCCAACCACCATCAACAACACGCAGACGTTTGCGTCCGTTCCCGCCATCATGCGGAACGGCCCGGCATGGTTCGCGGATCTTGGCGTCGAAGGTTCCGGCGGCACCGCGATCTTCTCGGTTTCAGGCCATGTCGAGACGCCCGGCAACTACGAGGTGGGCCTGGGAATCCCGTTTGCGGACCTTCTCGAGATGGCCGGGGGCGTATGGAAAGGCAGAAATCTCAAAGCGGTCATCCCCGGCGGTTCGTCAGCGAGGATTCTGCCGGCGGACGTCATCATGCAGACCAACATGGATTTCGAGTCTCTGAAAAAGGCGGGCTCGATGTTCGGATCCGGGGCCGTCATGGTGATGGACGAGACGACGTGCATGGTGAAGACGCTGGAGCGCATCACCCGCTTCTATTTTGCCGAGTCATGCGGCCAGTGCACGCCTTGCCGGGAGGGCACCGGCTGGATGAATCGCGTGGTCCGGAGAATCCTGGATGGCCGCGGTCGCTCAGAAGACCTCGCCATGCTGGATGACGTTTCCCGCAAGATCGAGGGCCACACGATTTGCGCCTTCGGCGATGCTGCCGCCTGGCCGGTGCAGAGTTTTATCGAGCATTTCCGCCACGAGTTCGAGTACATGATCCAGCACGAGGGTCGCAGCATCGTGGAAGGGGCCGGGGCCCGGGCGGCCTGAGGTTGATACGGCAAAATGACTGAAGACACAGTCAATATCGAGATCGACGGTCGGCCCTGCACGGCCCGCAAGGGCCAGATGATCATCGAGGCCTCCGATCAGCAGGATGTCTATATTCCAAGGTTTTGCTACCACCGCAAGTTGAGCATTGCCGCCAACTGCCGGATGTGTCTGGTGGAAGTCGAGAACGTGCCCAAGCCGCTGCCTGCCTGCGCCACGCCGGTATCAGAAGGTATGAAGGTGAAGACCCGGTCGCCCATGGCCATTGCCGCGCAGAAGGCGACCATGGAGTTTTTGCTCATCAATCATCCGCTGGATTGTCCCATCTGCGACCAGGGCGGCGAGTGCGAGCTTCAGGATCTGGCCATGGGCTTTGGCAGCGACGTGTCGCGATATACCGAGGGCAAGAGAGTGGTCCGGGACAAGGATCTCGGACCGCTGGTCTCGACCGACATGACTCGCTGCATTCACTGTACGCGATGCGTTCGT
>JASFOT010000355.1:0-3108 GCA_050116375.1 Gammaproteobacteria bacterium
CGTCTCAAAACATGAAATTCGGGCACCAGGCCGTTGTGCTGAAACAGCCACCGTCCGTGCCTGAAAGGATGGCAGTTACTTCGCTGAACCGCCGTCCCGGTGGTGGCACGGATGTGCGCCAGGAACATCCTCGAGCGGATATGGGCCGTCACGTCTCTGAAGTTCTCGTCATTCCAGGCCGGACGGACGTCCCGGTAAACGCCGGGGGTATCCATGTGCGGGGAATACCAGCCGACCCCGAAGCCGTCGCCGTTCATGGGTTCTGCCCCCATCGTCGAGCGCTCGCTCTGGACCAGAAGGGAGTGTTTGGCCTCGATCAGGGCGAGGCTCATTGGAATCTGTGGTCCCGTGTAGGCAATCCAGCGGCACATGGGCTCAATGCTCCGGGTGAATTTTGTCTTCGAAAACTTTAGCAGGCCTGGCCGGCGTTATCCCCCGAATATCGGGTTTCTGCGTGGGGAAGCTTGCTGTAAAATGCCGCGCTTCCTGGTCGGGCCGTTAGCTCAATGGTAGAGCAGCGGGCTTTTAACCCGTTGGTTGAAGGTTCGAGTCCTTCACGGCCCACCATATTTACACAGCCTGGCGAACCGCGCGGGCCGCTTTTCATGAAAGCCGGCGGCTGACAGCGTCAGTCCTTCGACAGTTCGATTTCCGCCAGAAGCCTGTCTGCTTTGTAAACCCTCTCCAGGGCCTCGATCATGATGGCCGGATGCACGGCAATCGCGCGGTTCTTCTCGATGTCGTACCAGAAACTGCCGGCTATCGAGTACTGGTTGCCGTCGAAGGCCAGGCCCACAATGCGCCCGTCGGCATCGATCACGGGGCTTCCTGAATTGCCTGCCGTCAGATCCAGTGTGCTGACGTAGTTGACCGGCGTGCTCATGTCCAGCGAAGGCCGCGCGTCGAGCCAGGCCTCGGACAGAGCGTAAGGTTTTTCGCCTGTGGCCCGCTCGTACACGCCCTCCAGGCGGGTGAAGGGATCGATTTCCCTGCCTGATTCCGTCCAGCCACTGACTGTCCCGTAACTGATGCGGAAAGTGAATGTGGCGTCGGGATAGACGCTCGTGCCCAGGATGGCAAATCTTGCCCTGGCGATGCTCTGGTGGGCCTCGCACAGCGGCGCCTGATACTCGTCCAGATAGCGATCTAGAAGTTCCCGTGCATCCCCGTCCACGGCTCGCATCAGCCTGATGATTGGATCCTTGGAGCGCTCCACGGCCTTCAGCCCGCCTTCCCAGAGTTTTTTCCTCACGGCAGGGTCGTCGAGGCTCGTGTTTGCGATCAGACGGTTCGCCATGGACTCCGGCGATTCGTTGCCGAGGGTCTTTCGCACGATCGGGTGATCATGGCCCAGGATCTCCCGCAGTTTCTCGAGACCGAAGGTGACCTTGAGCGATTCCAGGGGCATATGGATCGGAGAAGTGGACGAGACGCGCTGCTCGACCAGCGGGAGCTGGGAATCCGTATAGCCCCGCAATCGCTTCTCGTTGGGCTTGTCCCGCTCCGTGGCCGCCCGGATCAGGGCGCGAGCCTGGTCCATCAACTCCCCCTGAAATCCGCCTCGCCGCTCGACCATGATGTATTCGTCGTAGAACGTTGACAGAGCGGCCAGCGCCCGATCGACCTGATGCCAGGCGTAGATACCGGCGGCCAGTTCCCGTTGTGAAGCCACTGCTTCCCTGAACGTCTTCTCCTCCATCGACTTGGCAACCATCAGCCGATCGTCCAGGAGGGCCGCAAGCTGGTTGCGAAAAAATTTCACCCCGTTTTCCAGCCGTTCCAGATCTTCCTGAACCATCCGCCGGGACTCCGGATCGCGCAGCGCAAACTCGCGGTAGCGCCCCAGCAGTTCTGCATTACGAATCAGCCAGCTCGGCAGGACCGCGTTACGGAGGAACTGATATTCCGCGACGGTCAACTGGCGCTGGGTTGTCCCGGGATGTCCGGTGACAAAAACGGCCTCGTCTCTTTCCGGTCCGTCCCTGCGCCAGGTCAGATGCGCGTCCGGGCTGACGGGTTCGTCGTTCTGGTAGGCGCGCAGGAACGCCATGTCCAGGGTCCATCTGGGGAAACTGAAATTATCCGGATCGCCGCCGAACTTTCCGATGTCAACGTCGGGGGCAAAGACCAGGCGCACGTCGTCGTATCGCCGGGTCTCGTAGAGGAAGTACTGGCCGCCCTGGTAGAGGGACACGATTTCACACCGCGCGTCGGTCTGCGATGCGGTCTCGCACTCCTGCTCCAGCCGGGTGAATGTCTGTCGGCGCGCGTCGTTGGCTGCCACCTCTTCGAGTCCTTCCGTAGCGGCGTTGACCAGAGTCGTGACCTCCCGAATATCGGTCAGGTAGGCCGCCTGCAAGTCAGAGCAGCGCAGTTCGGTACCGGGAGAAGTCGCGTAGAACCCGTCGTTCCAGACATCCCGCGTTTCGTTCGTGTGCTCCGCGAGACAGGACTCGACGCAGTGGCGGTTGGTGAGAATCAGACCCAGGGATGAAACGAAAGAGCCCGTGCAGCCGCCGGGGCCGGTGAGTCGAACGGTGGAGAGACGGGCGCGATCAAGCCATTGCTGGTCGATCGTGACGCCATAGCTCTCCTCGACGCGTTCCGCCGGAAAGTTGTCCGGAGTCCACATGCCTTCCTCGGCCAGGGCGGCCGTTGTGACTCCCAGTAAGATAAGGGCGGGCGATGCTTTCATATAAAGAGGGCTTCGTCCTGTGATCGAACAGTTGATTATCTGCGCCAGAGCGGGCTGAGCCAAATAACGGGGTCTGTCCGGGCGGTTCTGGTGTATCCGCCAGGCGCCGGAAGCAAGGTCGGTCGGACATTTTGTTTTCCGGAAAGGAACCCGGAAAAGTGCAGGAGCGACCGTCGCGGGCGAACGAGGCGGCGGAGAGGATACGGAGGCTTTCGGCGCCGGTCGCCGGGGTCCCCGGCGAGGCAGACGCGGCTGCTGCGGCGCAGCATGACCGTAAACCGATCGTGATGTAACTTCCCGTTTTGCCGGTCGATCGGGCAGTCGACCTTCGAGAAATACAGCACCGTCAGCACCATATCCAGTTTCAGGGGAGGTCGATATGGAGAAGAGGGTTGGTTTGCGAACCGCCGTTC
>JASFOT010000356.1:0-3097 GCA_050116375.1 Gammaproteobacteria bacterium
CGTCCGCCGAAGATCGGCCGGATCGAGCAGGTAATAACTCCGATTGTCGATACCGCGGAAGCTGAGAGTGGGTCCCTGCTCACCGCCCTCGCCGGTATGGTTAAAGACGACGTCGAGAATCACCTCGATCCCTTCGCCGTGGAACACATCGACCATCTGGCGGAACTCGGCGACGGGGTCTGACCGGGCGTAACCCGGGTGGGGGGCGAAAAAAGCCAGCGGGTTGTAGCCCCAGTAGTTGCTTAATCCCTGGCTCGCCAGCCTTTCTTCCGAGATAAAGGCCTGGCAGGGCAGCAGCTCCACTGCGGTAATTCCGATATCGCGCAGATATCCGAGAATCACCGGATGAACGAGGCCGAGATAGGTGCCGCGAAGATCGTCAGGAACTTCCGGATGAAGCTTTGTAAAGCCTTTCACATGAAGCTCGTAAATGATCGTTTCACTCCAGGACGTTTCGGGTTTCGGATGCCGGAACGGAGGCATCTGCGGATCGGGAACAACGGATTTCGGCGTGCAGGGGGCGCTGTCCCTCGGATCCAGGTTCCACTCCTCGTCCGCCTCGTGGCTGTAACCGAAGATCTCATCGCGCCACTGAAAATTGCCGTGCAGCGCGCGCGTATATGGATCGATGAGCAACTTGTCCCGGTTGAATCGATGTCCTTGCCGCGGCTTGTAGGGCCCGGTCACCCGGTAGCCGTAGAGTTGCCCGGCCTTGAGACCCGGCACGAAGCCATGCCAGATGTCCCCGGAACGTCCGGGAAGCGTGACTCTTGCAACCTCCTCCCTGCCCTCAGGCTCGAACAGGCAGAGTTCGGCTGCGTCGGAATGACGCGAGTAAACCGCGAAATTGACGCCCTCACCGACGCAATGGGCGCCCAGCGGAATCGGGCTGCCCGGATAAATCTTCAGATTCTGGTGCTTCATCAGTTCAGATCCGACCGTCCCTTCGCGCTCCATGGATGGCGGCCCTGAGACACAACGCCAGCATCAGGTTTCGCTGACACGGTCCGGCCGAAGTATTAGCGTCGAAAGAGGCGGCAGAGTGAGATTCAGCGATGCGGGATAACCGCGATCAGCCACGGGATCGGCCCTCAATCTTCCGGCATTTCCCACGTTGCTGCCGCCATAAATCTCTGCATCGGTGTTGAGAATCTCCCTGAAACCGACGCAATCGGGAACCCCCAGGCGGTAACCGCTGCGAACGACCGGCGTCATATTGCAGATGACCACCACGTAGTTCGCGCGATCGCGGTCGACACGCATGAAGGACAGCACACTTCGGTCAGCGTCTTCGGGATCAATCCATTGAAAGCCATCCGGAGAGTCATCCCGCCGGTAAAGTGCCGGTTCCGAGCGGTAGATCCGGTTGAGGTCCCGGACCAGGTGTTGCAGGCCTGCGTGACGCGGGTTGTCCAGAAGATACCAGTCCAGCTGCATGTCGTGATTCCATTCCCGGATCTGGCCGAATTCGCTGCCCATGAACAGGAGTTTCTTGCCGGGATGGCCGTACATGAAACCGTAATACAGTCTCAGATTGGCGTGCTTCTGCCATTCGTCTCCGGGCATTTTTTCCAACAGGGATCTTTTTTCGTGCACGACTTCATCGTGAGACAGGGGCAGTATGAAGTGCTCGTCAAAAGCGTAAACCAGGCCGAAAGTCATATCGCCATGATGGTACTTGCGGTGGATCGGATCTTTCGACATGTAGCCGAGGGTGTCGTGCATCCAGCCCAGGTTCCACTTGAACCCGAAACCCAGACCACCGTCGTACGTGGGTCTCGAGACCTTGGGCCAGGCCGTAGATTCCTCGGCAATCGTCAGGACACCCGGGTGCTCCCGGTAAAGGGTGATATTCAAGCTCCTGAGGAACTCCATGGCGTCCAGGTTCTCGTTGCCGCCGTAAATGTTGGGTAGCCACTCACCAGCTTCGCGGGAGTAGTCCAGATACAGCATGGACGCAACGGCGTCGACGCGAAGACCGTCTGCGTGATACTCCTCCAGCCAGAACAGGGCGCTGCTGATCAGGAACTGACGAACGAACGGGCGTCCGTAGTCATAGATATATGTGTTCCAGTCCGGATGCCAGCCCCGCCTCGGATCGGGGTGCTCGTACAGAGCTGTCCCGTCGAAGCGGGCAAGACCGTGTTCATCAGAGGGAAAATGGGCTGGAACCCAGTCGAGGATAACGCCGATACCGGCCTGGTGGCACTGATCCACGAAATACTTGAAGTCATCCGGCGGCCCATACCGGCTGGTCGGCGCGAACATGGCGGTCGGCTGATAGCCCCACGATCCCAGAAACGGATGCTCCATGACCGGCAGCAGTTCCACGTGGGTAAAGCCCATATTCTGCAGATAAGGAATGAGCTGATCAGCGAGTTCCCGGTAGGTCAAATGTCGGCCGTCCGCGTGTCGGCGCCATGAGCCCGCATGGAGTTCATAAATGGCCTCGGGCACGTCGTACCTGCAGCCTTCCCGGTCCCGTTGCCGGCACCATTCCTCATCTCCCCACTGGTAGGCGTCCCGGTCATACACAATGGATGCGTTGCCGGGAGGCTGTTCGCAGTAAAGGGCGAAGGGGTCGGACTTGCTCGGTAACAGTTCGCCGCTCGGTCCCTTGATTTCAAATTTGTAGAGCGCACCGGCTTCGAGACCCGGGACAAAAACCCGCCATACCCCGTCGAAACTGCTCTGCAGCGGATGACGCCGACCATCCCATGAATTGAAATCGCCGATGACGCTCACCGCCCTGGCGGAGGGCGCATAAACCGAGAACAGCACGCCTGCCGCCGCGCCTCCCGCCTCTCTCTCGAGAGTCTTCAATCCCGCGCCCAGGTGAAGTTGCAGCCGCGCCGGATCCGGTTCATGACCGGCAAACGCGCTGCGTCTGAACTGGTAGGGATCCGGGTCCTCGCTGATCTGGCCGAGGCGGCAGAGCCGGAGCTTGTACGGGAACAGCTTGCGGCGACGGGGAAATTCCCTGATAAACAGGTCGGATTCGCCGACCCGCTCCATCCGGCCCAGGTTCCGTCGGCGGGCAGTGTCTACGACTTCTACCCACTCCACGTCGGGGGACCAGACCCGCAGCACGTAACCG
>JASFOT010000357.1:0-3096 GCA_050116375.1 Gammaproteobacteria bacterium
GCGCCTACTGCACGGCTGGCACCGGGTCGGTCGATTGATTCGGCCAGCCGGCCGTAACTGATGGCTGACCCGGCAGGCAGGCGCAGAAGGGCGCGCCAGACCTGGATCTGGAAGTTGGTGCCCTGGATGTGGAGCGGGACCCTGCGTGGCCCGCGCGTGAATATGCGGCGAGCCAGACCACCGGCTTTAGCATCGTCCCTCTCGAGCAGGGCTCCCGGCCATCTCAGGCACAAGGATTTTTCGAATTCGACGCGTTCGCCGTCGCAGAACTCCAGCGCGCAGAGGCCCCGGTCCGTGAGCGCCAGGCCCGCGTCTCCGAAGGGGGTATCCACCCGGCCGAAGCGTATCGTCAAACCGTTGCCCCGGCTTCGATATTCGGCGGGGCTCATGGCCTCCAGCTGGACGAACAGATCGTGAAGCCTGCCGGTCCCGGAAAGACCGAGGTCCTGGGCGAGGCTGAGCAGATCCGTTGACTGCCAGAGTCGCTGCTTGGCTGTCTCCATGGTGAGGGTCCGGAGATACTGGTGTGGCGGGATTCCGGCCCAGCGGCGGAACAGGCGGCTGAAATGATGAGGACTGAGTGCGACCGCAGCCGCCATCTGTTCGACAGACGGCTGGTCTCCGGCATTGGCGCGAATCCACTGTATGGCGCGCTCGATGCGTCGGTAATCTCTTTCTTCAATCATGGGGCGAGTCTAGGCCACTGGAGTCGTCGCGCCCACCCGAATCCTGCTGAACTTTTGCGTCCTTCAGTCGGTGACGGGCTTGAGAAGATCTTCCATTCTCCGGACCGCCTGATCGTATTTGTGTACCGGCACGCGATATGCCCATCCGGCCAGGAAGGCATCCTGTTCGGCTACTGTCTCCGGATCCGCTCGCACGGTCTCCAGCTCGTCGCCGGATTCGTCGTCTTCTCCCGTCTCGTTCCCCGCCGGTACCTCCGGCGCTGCCGACTCCGTTTCAACGGGCGGGGCCAGCGCCACGTCGAAGGTCATCCAGCGCTCGTTGTCCCGCCGCCAGGCGCGGACAGTGATTTTTCGGCCGTCATCCAGATGCACGTCGACGGTCGTCTCGGGATCGGCGACGTCGAACTCCCCGATGGGAATGACATCGTCCAGCCGGAGGGCAGAGAGCAGGCGCGCCACCGGCTGGGTCGAGCCGGGTGCTGACAGCTCGCGATCCGCAGGCACACCGGCCACGACCATTTGGCCGCCGACCCGGAGAAGAGTCAGGGTTTCGCCGTCTGCGTGGCCGATGCGCACCTCGCGCACGGAAGCACTGTCGATATCCATGATGGTCCGGTCCAGCCAGTCCAGGGGAGTGCCGCCGGTATCGATCTCCGTGTCCACGAGGTAACTCTGGGACTCCCCCGCCCGGCGCACATAGGTGCCTCCCGCACGACCGTCCAGGTCGCCGACGATCAGGCGGACATCGGCCGGGGCGGCAATCTCAAGCAGGGTGCCGGCTCCCTCCGCCGCGTCGGGTTCGGCAACGGCCAGTCTTGGATACAGTTCAGGGTTTGTTGTTTTCGCTTCCAGAATCCTCGCCTCGGAGAGACGCAGGAGCAGCTGGCGGATCTTGCCCGAATCGGCCGGATAGCCGGACTTCTGTTCTACGACCCAGCCGCTATCGGATTTCTCGAGACGGATCTGCTGGTCCCCGCGGGTCAGCTCGAGCCGGTCAATCGAGTTCAGATTGGCTGTCAGGGTCGGATAGAGCAGCCCCCCGCCGGTCGTTACGGAATCCGGCCCGGATTTCCTCTCGAGCAGCATGGTGGCCGCCAGTGCTGCGACGACGGCTACTGCCAGAAGTATGAGTGTTCTCGCTTGCATCCGCCCCCCTCAGCTTCGGCGCCTGAGCCGAAATGCAGCGATCGCCAGGGCGGCGAAGGACAGCAACAGGGGAACCAGCCCGATGTTGATCACCTTCAGTACCGTCCCGAGGTTCTCGATGTTCCGGTCCAGGTTACGACGAACATCGCGGAGCGCTTTTCGGATCCGCAGCTTCTCTTCCTGGAAACGGGCCAGCTCCGCCCGCTGTTCAGGCGAAATGATCAGGAGATTCTCCTCGTCCTTGCTGGATTCCAGCTCCGCCAGGCGACGCTCGGTCTCGTCAAGCTCTATCTGCAGCGCCTGTTCCTGCTCCCGATACCTGGCATCGGCGGCGGCTCGCAGCGCCTCTACCCTGTCGAAGGGCCGCGAGAAAGTCCCGCGACTGCGAACGCTGATGAGATCACTGCTGCCCAGCAGGTTGTCGAGCATGTTCACGGTCAGGGCTCCGTTTCCGGCGAAGGCCGTAAAGATGCGCTGTCCCAGAAAGTTCTGCGCCTGCACCCACATGCGATCGGTCAGTATGTCGCTGTCAGCTACCACGATGATATTGGCAGCGCCGGCGGTGGCGGGCCGGTGTTCGCTGCCGCCCGCGTCCTCGTCCTGGGGAGAGGGAGGGCCTTCCGGATAGGCGGACTGCAATTCCCCGGTGAACCTGGCGGCCAGGACGTAGGACTCCCCGGTGGGCGCAAAATCGTCCTGCAGAGCCCGGGGGTCCGGAAGGAACTTGAGGGTTTCCGCAGACGTGACCCCCGCAACGTTGCTGCTCGTGATCAGCGGCGTCATTTCGATGGCGGCGGACTCGGTCGTTGCCAGATATCCACTGGACCCGAGGTTGATGCTGTTCAGGTCTGCGGTGACCACGTCGTCCGGTGACAGGCCCTCCGGCCCGATTCCGAGCATGGCCAGGTGGCGCACCGGCGGCTGGCCGGGACCCGCGTTGACCGTCAGGGCGTTGGCCTGGTCGAGCACGACATCATCCGGATCGAAGCGGATCCCCCAGGCATCGAACAATCGTGCAAGGTCGGACGACCGGTCGTCGAACAGCGCGGTGCTCGCGCCGGCAATATCCTGAGGCAGCTGCGCGTCCGAGATCGGGTCGACGAACACCACGAGTTTGCCTCCCCTCATCACAAACTGGTCGATAGCGTAGAGGGTCTGGTCGCCGAGCTGCCTTGGGTGCACCAGGACCAGAAGATCCACGTCTTCGTCGATTCTCGCGCTAGCGGCATCGAGCTGCCGCAACTCGAACAGCTGCTCGATCTGG
>JASFOT010000358.1:0-3093 GCA_050116375.1 Gammaproteobacteria bacterium
GCTGCCCCCGCTCTGGTCGAGGGCGGCGATAAAGCCGCGCGCGGTTCTGATTTTCTCCATCTGCTGATCGAACTTACTCACAACGGGCCTCGCAAACTCTGGTGGTTTCTGGGACTGGCGACGGTCGCGTGGTTCCGCCGCGTTGATTTCGCGACCGGATGATATCGCGCCCGATCGCCGACATGACAAGGATAGACGGATTCCGTCTCACGCACACCCGGGAACCTTCAGGCCAGACTCCGGTTCTGCCGCTCGCGGCGCAGGCGCCGGGAACCCCCGTCCGGCATTGCCGGCGCATCGGATCGCCTGTCGGAGTTGCTGCCCAAACCGATGCGAGAGTCCGCTGCGTCGTCGAACCGCGAGCCCTGGCGGAACCGGGAGGGCAGCCGACCCCGGTTCACGAGACAGGAATCAATTTAATTGTTTTTATTCAATAATTAACGGAAACAATCTCAATGGGAATATGAGATTAATCCTGGTCTCGCGAATTCACCGCGGCGTCGCTGAACGGTCACGGCGCCAGCCCGGCATCATCGGCCGCCTGGCCTCGACCCGGGAAGACCGCCTCAGGCCTTTGCCGGCTTCCTGCCCCGTTTCGGCAACAGCTTCGCCACGAGGATCAGGGCGCCTCCCACGAGAGCCAGCGCGACAAACAGGGTGACCGGTCGCCCATTGGGGAAGTCTTCGAACACCAGCTTGACGCCGACACCCGCCAGCACCGGATACGCGAGCCACCAGGCCTCCGGCCATCGCCTGTAACGGCTGGAGAAAGCGAGGGTCACGGCAGCGGCCGAAAGGACGGCCGTCCGAATCGTTGCCAGTATGCCCAGATCGGAGTTAGCACCAGGAACGTCGGCCAGAACAGGCGCGAGGACCGTGACCATCAGCCCCCCCACGATCCAGACGGACAAGAGCAGGACGATAAGCTGCGGCAGCCCCGCCATCCTGCCCCATCTGTCCGAGGCCTGAGCCACGGGAACGAAAAGGCAGAACACGGCTGACGCGGCGACGACCAGATGCGGGAAGGACAGTCCCGGCCAGTTCTGCACAGGATCGCCGACAAGGGCATGCAGCGTGTTCACCAGGGCGCCGGAGGCCACGCCTGCCGCGATCAGAAGAACCGTACACTGGAGGCTCATGGAGACTCTTGCCTGGCGGCCGCTCAGCCACGCCATACCCGCCGCGAGCACTGCCCAGGCGAGACCGGCTGCCGAGGGAGGCAGCAGAACAGCACTGCCGCCCACGAGGAGCACCAGGCCCAGCGTCGAATAAAAATAGAAGCTTCGGCCGCGCGCATCCCGGGTTTGCCGACTGAAGGCCAGGCCATAGGCCACACCGGCGAAAGCCAGGGCCGCCGCGCCCAGCACCGTCATGTACATCCCATCCGTGCGTGCGACATAGATGGCCGCCCCGAAGGCGATAACGCTGGCCAGCACAGCCTGAACGGCCTCGAATAGTCCAGGGTCGTGCTTGAGAACATGAGTCCGGATAACAAAACTGGCGAGGTAGACGGACCACAATGCCAGGGCCGCAAAATAAGCCGTCGCCGGATTCAGGGCCCACTCCTCGTGAAGACTCAATACGCCGAGAATCACGACGCCCAAATTCGCACCGACTGCGCCCAGCCACTGCAGACCCTTCCAATCGCGCGAATAGGTGAGCCACAGAGAGGCGACGCCAAGGAGCAGCAGAACCATGGAAAAAGACAGCGCCGCGCCGGAGAGGCGCATCAGCAGGACCGCGGTACCGAAACCTCCCGCGATGGTCAGCCAGCCGATGCTGCGAAGATTCCGCAGTATTGCGACGGCAAGCGCCAGGATGCAGAAGACGGTCAGGGCCACTGCGCTCGCGGGACCCGACAAAAGCTCGAAACGGGTCACCGCCTCCACGAGAATCGGCATGACCAGCAGAACGGACACGCCTCCGTAGAGCATGGCGCCGGTTCGACGGCTGTCCGTTCCACCGGAACGATAGGCCAGGTACAGCCAGACGAGCGCATAGGTGATGCCGACCGGGATTCCCGCCTGGGTCGGCAGAAAGCCGAAATCCGTCACCGCCCGCAACAGGTAGGCGCCACCAAAGATAAGCAGCACCCGGCCCAAGTGAGTCGCCGCACTGGACACGTGCTCCTCGCCGAGACCTTCTTCACGCCTGCTCTTTTCGAGCTTCCGCTGTTCCGGCGGTGATGCGGGCCGGCCCGCTTCAAGTGCCCTCAGTCGATACTCGATGGCGGCAAGGCGCGCCTCAATTTCGTTCAGGCGATCAGCCATGGTTCATCACTCCTCCCCCACGCCGCCCGTTGAACGGGCGGTCATTTCTTATTGCAGACACAAACGGGCCCCGGCAAGCCGGGGCCCGTTATGAGTCAAAAGCATCGCCGTGCCCTGTCAGGTGCCCGTATCGCGCCCGAGCGAAGGCACGAACTTGTTGATAATCCAGAACAGCACGAATGGCAGGGCCGCAACGGTCAGAGCACCGAACAGACCCTCCTTAAATGTTTCCAGACTGTGCGGAATAATCGGGATGTGGTAGTGCATGTACCCGGAGAAGGACAGGGAGAAGGCCTGGCCGCCAATCACCACGTTCCAGCGCATCATGAACACGCCGAAAAGGACCAGGAGCAGCGCGACCACCGTTCGCTTGATAGTTCTGCCCGGCAGCAGAAGCAGCGCAAAGGGCACCAGGTTGCCGAGCGTGTACTGCAGGACGAAAATATTGATGAAGTCCTTGCCATACATGACGGATCGCAGGATGTCCCAGGACTTCATTGCCGTGTAACCGCGGAAGATCAGGTCGAGTATCTCGAGACTGATGGCAGCCACCAGGAAACCCAGCAGATACCGGGTCGCCTTGTTGATGACTTCTTTCTCGGCCCCCTTGATTTCCGTCGCCTGGACGGCCCCGCCGTGTCGGCGGTTCCTGAAGGCCTGCCACTCCATGATGACGATATAGGTGAGCATGCAGAGCGCGATGCCGGAGACGACGGCGGACATGATGAATATCACCGGCATCAGGGGCGACATCCACAGGGCGTTGGCCTTCACGGAGCCGAAAATGAATCCCGCGTAGCCGTGCAGAAAACAGGCCACGGGA
>JASFOT010000359.1:0-3090 GCA_050116375.1 Gammaproteobacteria bacterium
GGGCCCGCATCGGTAACTATCCCGGTATCACCGTCGAGCGCAGTATCGGAAGCACCCGGCTGCCGGGCGGACGGATGGTTCGCGTGCTGGACTCGCCGGGCACTTACAGTCTCGTGGCGCGCAGCGCAGAGGAACAGCTTGCCATCGAGGCACTGGCGGGGCTGCCGCCCATGGACGCTCCCGATGTTGCCGTTATCACGGTGGACGCGACCCAGCTGAGCCGCAATCTCTACCTGGTGCTGCAGGTCATCGAACTCGGCGTACCGGTCATTGTCGCCCTCAACATGACCGACGCCCTGGAGGAATCCGGGCAAACGGTAGACGAGCGCGCTCTCGCCAAGACGCTGGGCGTGCCGGTGGTGCCCATGGTGGCCCGCCAGGGACGCGGAATAGCGGAACTGGTGTCGGCCATTGTCCGGGTTCTTGACGATCCGGATCTCGGCCGCCCGGGATGGCGATGGGAACCCTCGGCTGCCGAACTGCGGGCAGACATGGAGAAAGTGGCTGCCGCATTGCCTGAGCGCTGGCACGGGGGCGATCGGGGCCGCCGGGAGGCCCTGGCTCTCTGGGCGCTGTTGTCGATCGAGCCGGGTCACGAACTGCGGGGGCTACCGCCGGATCTGGAGCACCTGGTGACGGAGATACGGGCCGCGGCTCGCGACTCGGGACGCGACCTGGACCGGGAGATCATTCAGGGCCGTTATACCTGGATTGACGATCACCTCAGCGAGGTTGTCCGGGACCGTAAACATCCGACCGAACTCACCGATCGCGTGGACCGCGTTCTGCTGCACCCGGCCCTGGGATTCGCCCTGTTTCTCGTGCTTATGACCGTAGTCTTTCAGGCCCTATTCACCTGGGCCGACCCGGTGATTGGTCTCATCGAGAACATCGTGGGATGGACCGGCATCCAGGTGGGCGCTGCCCTCGGTCCCGGACTGTTCACCGATTTCGTGGTCAACGGCGTCATCGAGGGCGTCGGCGCGTTCGTGGTTTTCCTGCCGCAGATCCTGATGCTTTTCTTCTTTATCGGATTGATGGAAGACACGGGCTACATGGCGCGGGTGGCGGTACTCATGGACAGGCTCATGCGAAGCGTCGGTCTTCACGGACGGGCCTTCGTACCGATGCTCTCCGGTTATGCCTGCGCGGTACCGGCAATCATGGCGACCCGCACCATGGAGCGCCGTCGGGATCGCCTGCTGACCATGATGGCCCTCCCGCTGATGACGTGCTCAGCCAGACTGCCGGTTTACGGCCTCCTCATCGCGGCCATCGTGCCGCCCTGGCAGAAGGCGGGATTTACCCAGGGGCTCCTGATGGCCGCCATGTACCTTTTCGGAACCGCCATGGCGCTTATCGTCGCCTGGGTTTTGAGCCGCACAATTCTTCGGGCTTCCTACGTGCCGCTGGTTATCGAGATGCCGCCGTACCGTGTGCCGCACTGGCCCTCGATTGTCCGTACCGTTCTCCGCCGGGGCGGTGATTTCATGAAGACCGCGGGCACCATCATCCTGATCTGCTCCATGGTCATGTGGGTGCTGCTGAGCTTCCCCAAGGACCCGAGCCTGGAAGGGCGTTACGAAGCCCGTCTGCAGGAACTGGAACAGCAACTGTCGGAAACATCCTCGGAAGGGGCTCGAACAGAAATCGAAGAGCAGATAGCCGAACTGGAGGCCACCCACGCCTCCTCCACGACCCGCCACAGCTACGCCGGCCGACTGGGACGCGCCATCGAGCCCATCATCGAGCCATTGGGATTCGACTGGAAGATCGGGGTCGGGATCATCAGCGCCTTTGCAGCCAGGGAGGTTTTCGTCAGCACCATGGGCGTGGTCTTCGGTGTCGGAGAGGACGTGGACGAGCAGAGCCGGGATCTGCGCGAGAAGATCTGGTCCGACACCTGGCCCGACGGTCGCCGCGTATTCACGCCCCTGGTGTGCCTGTCCCTCATGGTTTTCTTCGCGCTGGCCTGCCAGTGCATGAGCACCCTGGCCGTGGTCCGCCGGGAGACCGGCGGCTGGGGCTGGCCGGCCCTGATGTTCGTTTACATGTCCGTGCTGGCCTGGGTGGCCAGCCTGCTGGTCTACCAGGGCGGCAGGCTGCTGGGCTTCAGCTAGACGTCCGACGGATCCGGGTTTCGGACCAGTCCGTACTTCCGGATCAGCGCCTCCCGTCGTTCCGGAACCATATTGATCCGGTCGGCCCGCCTGCCGGCATGGTCGATAACTTTAGGATCCATGAGCCGGAACCAGAGCGGCGGAAAAAAGGCGACCAGGAACATTCCGAAGTACCCCGACGGCAGCTGCGGCGCTTCTTCAAAATGCCTCAGAGCCTGGTACCTGCGGGTGGGATGGGCATGGTGATCCGAATGTCGCTGCAGCTGGTACAAGAGGATGTTCGACAAAAGGTGATTGCTGTTCCATGAATGCTTCGGCTGCGGCCGTTCGTAACGCCCGCTGGCCGTGCGTTGTCTCAGCAGGCCGTAGTGCTCGACGTAATTGGCTGACGTCAGCAGGCTGTAGCCGAAGCCGGCCTGAATCAAAAGGAAGGGAATCACGGCCGCGCCGAGCCAGACGATGAGAACGCCCCAGAGAACCAGGGTCATCAGAGCGGTTTGCAGAATCTGGTTGCGCCAAGTGATCGGGCCGGTCCCGAGCCGCTCGAGGCGCTCGCGCTCCAGCCGCCACGCCCGGCGGAAGGCGCCCGGAACTTCCCGGCCCATGAATCGATAGTAGCTTTCGCCGAACCTGGACGAGGCGGAGTCCTCCGGCGTGGCCACGTCCCGGTGATGCCCCCGGTTGTGCTCGATATTGAAATGACCGTAACCGGTGGGCGCCAGAGCGAATCTCGCCAGCTGCCTGTCCAACCCGGACTTCTTGTGGCCGAGCTCGTGGCCGGCATTGACGCCGACGCCGCCGGTCCAGCCGGCGGCGATCGCCAGAGCCAGGTAGCCGTACCAGCTCAGTTCTGCCGCGACCGCGTACCAGGCGCAAAACACCAGGGTGGCGTACATCAGCGGCAGGGTCAGCGTCACGATCCACCGGTAATAACCATCGTCCTCCAGAGCCGGTACGTCGGCTTCGTCCG
>JASFOT010000360.1:0-3090 GCA_050116375.1 Gammaproteobacteria bacterium
GACCATCAGCAGTGAAATGCGGTCATCCGCGTCCCCCGCGGTCACGGCCTCCGCGACGCCCGCACTGATCGGATCCTCGGTCCCGACGATCACCAGTACAGGCGCGGTACCCGCCGCCGCCAGGGCCAGCGTGTCGAAATCGCCGTCGTCCCGGTAATAGGAGAGAAACGAGTCCGCCGTCACGTCAGCGCCGGGACAGTACAGCAGGTGCACACCGTCGAGTATCGTATCGCCCTTGCCTTCGTCCACCAGCGCCTGCGCCCGCTCGAGAATGGGCGCCAACGGCTGACCCGCTGTCTCTTCGTAATCCACGGATACAGCCCGCGCCCGGTAAACGAAAGGCGCGACGAGAACCACGCCGGCCGCACGGTCAGGGGCGTGTCGGGCCGAAAAACGCATCACCTGATTGGTACCCCGGGAATGTCCCAGCAATATCACGTCGTCCCGGCCTTCTCGGGCCAGCCAGTCCATCCAGGCGGCGATTTCCCCGGTTGCGCCGGTGTGCGTGTGACGGTGTTCCGCAGCACAGTCGTACATACCCTCCCTGTCATCCTCGCCCAGGGAGAGGGTGACTCGCAGGGATTCGATGTCGTACTCGGCCAGGACCTCGGCAAAGGTAGTCATGATCTCCATGTTCGCGTGGGCCATGGTCCCGTGGATCATCAGCACCGTGGCCCGGGGCGAATCCACCTCGGTCAGCCACCCGTTCAGTTTCTTCCCCTCGTAATCCAGCTGGACCTTCTCGCCCGGCTGGGCGATGGCCACCTGCCCTGCCGCCAAAAACGCCAGGACCACGATGCCGACACAGTGACGGAATCTTCGCTGAAACAATTTTTGTCCCCTCCGTTTTTCGATCATTTCACGTGAAGCCCGGTCAGTTACCCGAAACCCCCACGAGCAGCCGTGATACCAGCCGCTCGACCGGGACGTAATCGTCCGTGAGAACCGGCAACGTTTCCGTGGGCGTCCCGGTGTTCAACAAGGGCTCCGTGATCCGCAGCCACGACCGCGCGAAACCGTTCACCGATTCAATCTCCCTGGGCGGCTCCGGTCCGTCGCTGGCGGAAATGACGTAGGTCACCCGCCCTCCCCGGCCCGGAATCGTTTCGAGCCACGCGTCGACACGGGAAAATTTCCCCGCCAGGGTCTTGATGATGCTTTTCACCAGGAGCGGGTCCGGAAAAGCATCCACCACGTTGAGAACGTATAGACCGTCATCGACCAGACGGGAACGAACCAGAGACACGTACTCACGGGTAGTCAGATGATAAGGCAGCGCCACGTCGTGAAAAACGTCGCCGACGATGACGTCGAATGACGCCGGGGCCGCGGCGGCAAGCGCCATTCGTGCATCCGTGTGGGAAACCACGAGGGCATCGTCATCGAGAAACAGGCGCTCCTCCGCGATCCGGGTGACGGCCGGATCCAGTTCCGCCACCACGATCCTGGCCTCCGGGAAGTCGGTCAGAACCGCCCTGGGCTGACTGTAGGAGCCGCCACCGGCAAAGAAGAAGCGCGCCGTCTCTGCCCGCGACCCGAGATGCCGGCGCACAAGCTCATCCATGAGATGGGCGTAGGGGGCGAAAAGCAGCGTTCCGTCAGGACCGTGGCTGATGCCGTGGACCAGGTGATCCAGAACCAGCGTCCGGGTCTGTCCCGGCTCTGCCGCGCCGGCGAAATCCACGACCCGGATGCAGTAATACTGGCTTTCTTCATCACAGGGATTCTCGAACCCCTGTTTCAAGAGCCCCGTGCCGAGAACCGCGGCGGCCCCTGCGACGGCCACGGCGGCAAGAGCGCGCGATCTTCGAAGCAGCGGTAGTGACAGCAGCAATAATCCGGCCCCGGCTCCCACGATGACGGCTCGTGTACCCAGGTACTGGATCAGCAAGAATCCGGACGCGAAGGTGCCCAGGATGCTCCCCAGAGCGGCGAGCGCATGCATGCGCCCCACCACATGACCGGCCCTTGGATCCTGACGCAATGCCAGTGTCGTGAGCATGGGCGCCACCAGACCCAGGCACGCGGCGGGCAGAAAGAACAGTCCGAGGGCCAGCAGAAAGCTGGCGGTCATGAGTCCCAGGGGCTTCGACTGCACCGCCGGGGCGACGAGGGTGAGCATCAGAATGACCCCCAGCGTCGCGATGGCGGACGCCGCGAGCGCGACGCCCGCCTGCCGATCGCCGGCGCCCGCATCGACCCATAGGCCGCCGGCCCAGTTACCGAGCGAGAGCCCGGCCAGCACCACGCCGATAATCGAGGTCCAGGAATACAGAGAGACACCCACATAGGGCGCGATCAGCCGGCCGGCCGTGATCTCCAGAATCATCACGACCGCCGACGAGAGGAATACGATCAAACCGTACAGGAACAGAGAGTTTTCGGCCTGTCCGGTGTTGACGGATCCGGTACGCGCTGCCGGGATATTGGAGTCTCTGTTGTCACTCATCAGCCGGTGGGCTCAGTGCCTGGTCCAGCGCCTCGCGGACCTGCTGATCCCAGACCTCGGCGATGGCGGTCCCCGGCGGGGCCTGGGTGCGACGCCGCCGGTAAGTGACCATGCCTTCACCGTTCACGACCAGGAGGCCAGGCGAACTGAATACACCGTATTCATCGGCCACCAGGTCCCCCAGCGGCAAAACGACAAAGTCATAGCCCTTGTCCGCCATGTAGGCGACCGGGTCGACGTCGTCCTTGAAGTTGATGGCGTAAACCACGACGCCGTGTTCCGCGTAATCCTCGATGATCTCCTGCAGGTAAGGCATGACAATGTGGCAATAGGGGCACCAGGATGCCCAGAAGAAAAGGATGCTGGGTTGGCCCTGCGAATCGGCAGGAAAGTCGACGTCACGACCCCCGGAATCGGTCAGCTCCCATTCGGGCGCGGCCATGCCGGCGTCAATCGGCTGCGCGTGCAGACTTCCGGTGAGGCCGAACCACGCGACAAGGATTGAGAGGGAGGCTGTTATCCGCATTTCCGCCAGATCTCCGGGCCGGGCAAAGCCGGCAAGATATTTCAAACCGGCAGGCCAGTCCACCGCCTCACCGTGCTCACGGCCCGATCCCGCACTCCCCCCTCTTCGCGCCCTG
>JASFOT010000361.1:0-3075 GCA_050116375.1 Gammaproteobacteria bacterium
TCCGTGCACGTGAAGATGCCGCACAGATGCCCGTGGCGAGTGACCATGACGGAGCCGATTCGACGGTCGGCCATGGTGAGCAGGACTTCGTAGAGAGGGGTCTCCAGGTCCACGACGTAGGCGGAGTAGACGCAAACGTCGCGGACCTGCATGGCCTCCCTCGGCGGCATGTGAAGCCTCGTGTCCATAACGAACTTCAGGTCGCGGTCCGTGATAATGCTCACGAGCTCGCCATTTTCCTTCACGGGGAGGTGTCGCACCTGGAATTGCTGCATCATGTCGCGGGCCGTCAGCAATGGTTCTCCCGCGTCGATCCAGTGAGGGAACGGTGTCATGACCGATTTGACGCGGCGGATTTTGCTCATCAGAGTCCATTCCGGTGCATGGTCAGGCCATGAAGTGCATGACGCTGATCCGCACCTGTCTTCCCTCCAAAATCATTCCGTTATATTTCTTGGCGAGCTGTTCTGCCTCATACGGAGACATATCCAGCGTCACCAGGGCCTGGCGGTCGCTGGTGTTGGGGTTCGGATCGTCCTGATATTCAATATTCAACACCTGGTGCTCTCCCAGGACCTCACGCAGTCGGGCGTCGTCCACCCGATTCGGCAGATTACGTATCAGCATAGTGGCCATAAAGTTCTTCCTTTCCGGGCATGCCCCTGGGGTCCGGGTCTGAAAACGCGCTCGGGATGCGAGTAAACGCCCGCCACTGCTTTTTTAGCACAACTCGATGGCCCAGTGTCGGGGTAATCACGAATAAAGGGGGCCCGCGGACAGGGCGATCAGCGCCTGGGCAGGATAATAGCTGCCGAGTATCAAAGCCTGAGCTGCCGGGAACGATTGCCGGAATCGGGAGAAGCCGATGCAGGCATCAGACGCCAGGAACAGGGCAGAGCCCACGGCAGCGGCGAGCCGTCCCGGCGACGGCACCTCAAGGGCCGCGGAAGTAGCCGTTGTCACCATGGCGACAATCGCGGCGACATAAATTACTACCGGCCATTTCAGGGCCTTCAGGCCCGGCCACAAAAGGGCCAGCATGATGAATCCGGCGGCCGTCGCGGTCAGTCCCGCCGCCAGGTGAAGATGCTCCGCTCTGTGACCGAATGCGTTGACGTAGGCGAGATGGGCCACCAGGAAAGAAAACAGCCCGGCCTGAAACCGCGCTGGCCTGAGCATCAGAAAAACGTCACCGACAAGGGACAGCAGCAGTCCGATCACGATCCACCACCGGTATGGGTTGTCCGGCAGGCCGTGCACAAAGGCGAGGCCGATAATTGCTGCCACGGTCAGCGGCTTGTAAATGTAGGTCAGCTGCCACTGACGCCTGTAATCAGCCCGGATGTGGAGGAGTCCAAAAGCGAGGACAGCGCCGAGCAGCGCCCAGGTCACTCTGTGCCGTCCTCCCCGGTGTCGGGCTTCTTCCCCGATGCCTGACGCCCGGCATGTTCGGCGCCCCGGGACTCCGAGGGCCTGGCGTGCTCCGCCCAGCTTCGAACGTGCAGGTCGCGCTGAGGGAACGGGATCTCCACGCCGTTTTCGCGGAAAGCCTTGTCAACCGCGAAATGAAGGTCGCTGGTCGCGTCAAATCGCCGTCGGATTTGTCTGATCCAGACTCTCAGCTCGAAATTGAGCGAGCTGTCGCCGAAACTCATGAAAAGAGCCTTCGGTTTGGGCGCCATGACGCCGTCCGTGATCACGTATTCGGAACCGGTGGCGACCTCTTCCAGGATCGTCCGGACTTTTTCCACGTCTGAGCCATAGGCGACGCCGATGTCCAGAATGAGGCGTCCGATGGGGTCATGCAGTACCCAGTTCGTGACCTGCTGGGACACGAGTTCCGAATTGGGGACCAGGATGTTCTGGCGATCCAGTGTTTCGATCTCGGTGGCCCGGATACTGATGGATTTAACCGTTCCCTCGACCCCGCCGACTGTCACGAAGTCCCCGCTCTTGATCGGCCTTTCGAACAAAAGAATCAGCCCGGAGACGAAATTGCTGACGATGTTCTGGAGACCAAAACCGATACCGACTGACAGCGCACCGGCGACGATTGCGAGGCCGGCGAAGCTGATTCCGGTCAGTTTCAATCCCACCAGCGCTGCCACCACAAAGCCGACGTAACCGGTGATCTTGAGAAGCGCATCCCGCGCGCCCCGATCCATACGGGTGTGCCGGATGTAGCGTTTCTGCACCGCCTGCTTGACCCAGCCCGTTCCGATGAGTATTCCGACAAAGGCGATCAGACC
The DNA here is from genome assembly GCA_050116375.1 of Gammaproteobacteria bacterium. Classification (GTDB taxonomy): domain Bacteria; phylum Pseudomonadota; class Gammaproteobacteria; order Steroidobacterales; family XN24; genus JAHEFR01. The sequence goes on from JASFOT010000361.1 coordinate 2,250, forward strand.
GTAGAGAATGTGCATCGGCACAATACGGACCGAGCCCACCTCGATCCCCTCGGCAAAAACCGAAGCTACATAGCCGGGAAAGCGGTCCGATGTATCCCATGCGTTGACCACGATCACGATAGCGCTCGCCCAAAGGAAGAGATCGGCCACAAGGTTGTAGATACCCAGTCCCGAGTCGGGGTCCGTTGGAGAGAGGCCCAGCCAGGTCCGCATCCGGTGGGAAAAGCGCGTTCCGCCCTTGGCCACCAGCTGCGCGATGGACCCGGTCATCCACAACAAAAGCCAAAGAAAGAAGGCGGCCAGCATGGTCGTCAGCACCGCCGTCAGGAGATAGTTGGCGAAATTGTAATAGCCGGCCAGCGCGGCGCCGGCGCCCACCAGCAGCGCCACTGACGCGATCAGACGGATCAGCCGGAAGCGCCGCTTCGTTCCCTTGATTTGCCTGGCCAGGATCAGGATGGACATGAGACAGCCGATCAGGGCAAGGCCCAGCAAAATGTACGGGAAGAGCAGCGCCTCCTGGGGCGGCCCCCCCAGCCAGTTGGGACCGAGCAGAACGAAGCCGGCCACCAGCACGAGAAGAGAGGCCCGTATCCTGGCTCTCAGCGCGGGGATATGATCCGGGGCGAGCCCTTCGACCTGCGCGGAGGGAGACAGTTTGTTCGTGCTCCACCGGATCAGGACGACCCCCAGGCCATAAAGAAGCAGGCCGAGAGGCAGACGGATGGCATAAAGCTGGAGGCTGGGTTCCTTGGCGGCCACGTAGGCGTAGGCGCTCAGGACCGCTCCTGTGAATATCAGCGGGGCGTTCTCGGCGGGCGGCCTG
>JASFOT010000362.1:0-3062 GCA_050116375.1 Gammaproteobacteria bacterium
TAGTCCGTCTGGCCCCTCTTGCGTCCCTGCCCTAATCTGGATGCTCGAGGCAATTTCCGGGACGAGCGCAGGGAGGCGCGGATGTCGGGCGACAAGGGATTCACCCTGCTGGAGCTGGCTGTCACGTTGGCGATCGTGGCGATACTGCTGGTCGCCGGCATGCCTCCCATGCGAAACCTCCTGCTGGACGCCCGCCGGGCCCGGGTCACCAACGAGCTGGTTCGGGCCCTGCACGTCGCCCGGTCCGAATCCATTCGCACGTCCGCCGACGTAGTCGTCTGCCCGCTGGATAGCGGGACAGGGTGCTCGCAGACCGCCGACGGGTGGAACCGGGGCTGGATTGTGTTCGTCAACGGCGACCGCGACGAGCCTCCGATCCGGGATGCAGACGAGCGATTGTTACTGCGCTTCGAACCCGAAACGCAAGGGACGGTCAGCGCCAATCGCTCCAGTTTCGTGTACCGCCCCTTCGGACGCAGATCCACCACCGGCACCCTGGTGTACTGCGACGCACGGGGACCTTCCGCCGCCCGGGCCGTGATCGTCAGTCACACCGGGCGTCCCCGGGTTTCCGCAGTCACGCCGGCCGGCTCACCGCTGACATGCCCAGGATGACGCGGCAGATCATTTCCGCGAACTGCCGCGACGGCCGGGGCTTCACCCTGCTGGAGGTCCTGATTGCCCTGGTGATTCTGTCGGTGGGTGCCCTCGGGCTCCTGTCTCTTGCCGGTCTCTCGACCGGATATCAGCAGGACGCTGTCTTCCGCGCGAGGGCGGTTGCCGCCGCGGAGGACCTTTCAGGCCGGGTTCGGGCCAATCCGGCGGGACTCGCCGCCTACACCGGAACCGGACTGGCCGCCGGATGCACATCGTCGCAGTTACCGGCGGTCCGCTGCGACCCGGCCACGCTGGCCGGCGACGATCTGGCCGGCTGGCACTCAAGACATCTTGCCGGCCTGCCCGACGCATCGGCGGATATCCGTCTGCGGTCGGACGAGAAGCCTCCCGTCCTCGAGCTTTCCCTGAGTTGGCAAAGCCGGGGCCGTTTCCATCACCTTTCCCGATGGCTCGGGCCATGAAAGCGGAAGGCCACACGCTCGTCCAGCTGCTGGTCGCCATGACGCTGGCCAGCCTTCTCCTCGGGGCTTTTGCTACGGTCCACGGCCGGGTCCGTCAGGCCGTTTCCCGTGTCGAGTCCCTTGCTGCGGTCCAGGACACGCTGACCCAGGCGATGGCCTACCTGGGCAACGACCTCCGCCAGGCGGGCTATCTGGGGCTGGCCGGCGATTCTGAAAGCCTCGCCGGGGTTGCCGGCCCGGAAGACCCCGTGTCGCTGCCCGTGACGAGCGACTGCGGCATCAATTTCTCGGTGCGGCTGGACCGGCCGGTAGAGGCCGTGGACGCCCGCTACGAGCTGGGCTGCACGCCGGCTGCCCCGCCACAGCCCGGCACCGACGTGCTGATATTGCGTCGGCTGGCAGGCAAGCCGACGCGAGCCGAAAAGGGCCGGTTGCAGGCAGGGCTCTCTCTCGGCGGGGGAACTCTATTTATCGACGATGCACCGGCGGACAGCGCAGAAATTCGGGACCTTGTAACCAGCATTTATTACGTCGCCACTTCGAGATCGGGCGGCGAGTCCTCGCTGCGTCGCAAGACCCTGGTTCGCGGACCCCGGCTCCTTGACGAGGAGGTGGCAACGGGGATCACGGATCTGCAAATCCAGTTCGGTATCGACCTCGATGGCGACACGTGGCCGGCCGGGGCGAACGCATATGTGAATCCGGGTGACGCCCGCCTTTCCGAACCGGGCACCAGGATTCTCGCGGTCAGGGTATGGCTGCGAGCCGAAGCGGACGCGCCGGCCGGGACCGTCGCGCCACCGATCGACGCCTATGCCAATGGGCCGGCGACTGCGTCCGTGACGCGCAGATCCCGGCAGCTCCTGGTTCGAACCTTTTTCCTGCCCAATGCCCGGAGACCCTCATGGTGACGGCCCAGGCCACTCAAGAGCGGCAGCGCGGACTGATCCTGGGCATGGCGCTGGTGTTCCTGATGCTGCTGACCTTGAGTGCGGCTATGTCCCCCCGGCTGGCCGCGCTGGACCTCGGCCGGGCCTCGGCCGTGGACGCCTGGAGCCGGGCGGATGCTGCCGCAGCCACCGGCCTTGCCCGGGCCGTGGAAAATGGCGGCCTTCACTTCACTGCCGCCGGAACGGTCGCCAGCGGGCGTGTCGGGGATGCCGACTACGTCGTGGAAAGAGAATTTCTCGGCCACTTCACGGACGCACTCGATGGTGACGAAAACCTTACGGAGTGGCATTTCCTCCTGATCGCCTCGGGCACCGCCGACCGCGGCGCCCGGGTCGTCCACGCCCAGCACCTGATGGTTCTCGCGCCGGCCGCGCCCGATCCCGGCGCCTGCCTTGACCCCGGATGCAGCGTGCCGCCGATCTGCAGCGGCGCGGCGCCCTGCGACGCCGGCCTCCACGCCGTCCCCTTCACCGTGGGCTGGCATATGCCGGAGGTCGAAGAATGAAGGGAAGCACCGGTCCCGACAGGCAGATCGCGCCGGGCGCGGTGGCGGCGATTTGGCGGGCATCGCGCGGCTTTACGCTCCTGGAAATGCTGGCCGTCGTCACGATACTGGGCATCCTGATGATGAGTGCCCAGGCTGCCTGGTGGCAGCACGTGGCCAGGGTGCGCAGGAGCGACGCCACGGTCGCGCTGCTCGGCCTCGCGGCGGCCCAGGAGGCTTATTACCTGGATGCTCTTTCCTACAGCGGCGACCTCGGTGCGGCGCCGCCGGATGGCCTCGGTTTCGAAGGCACGGAAAAGGGCTGGTATCGCGTCACGGTGGAAACAGACGGTCCGGACCGTTATCGCCTCTTGGCTTCGCCCGGACCGGGCTCCCCCCAGGTGCTGGACGAAGACTGCCGTGAGTTCTGGATCGACCAGACCGGCGCCCGGGGATCGTCGCCGGAACCGGCCTCAGTTTGCTGGAGGTGATCCCTGTTGATGTCTCACACGGCTCGCAGCTGCTTCGGGAGGGTGAACACCACGTTT
>JASFOT010000363.1:0-3052 GCA_050116375.1 Gammaproteobacteria bacterium
GGGGTAGCTGAAGCTGACGTTCTCGAACCGGATGTGCCCGCCCCGGCCCGGAATCGGCTGAGGATTCGGCGGATCCGCGATGTCCGCCCGGGTATCCAGCAGTTCGGAGATGCGTTCCATGGCGCCGGCGGCGCGCTGGACTTCCCCCCAGACTTCGCTGAGAGCAGCGAAGGCGCCGGCCGTCAGCACCGAGTAGAGGACGAACTGCCCCAGCTGTCCGCCGCTCATCCTGCCTTCCACCACCGACGAACCGCCGATCCAGAGAACGGAGACGATGGATCCGAAGACCACCAGGATCGCCACGGCGGTGAGCAGCGCCCGGGCCCGCAGCCGTCTCAGGGCGGTGGAGAAGGATGACTCCACGGCATCCCGGAAACGGGCGCTTTCCCAGCTTTCGCGGACGTAGGCCTGAACGATCTGGATGGCGTTGAGGGCCTCCGCGGCGATCGCGCTGGTATCGGCGATCCGGTCCTGGCTCAGCTTTGACAGGTGCCGCACCCGGCGTCCGAAAAGGATGAGAGGCAGCAGGATCAGGGGAATCACGAGGACCATCAGGCCGGTCAGCTTGGGGCTCGTGATGACCAGCATCGTGAACCCGCCTATCAGCAGCAGGGCGTTACGCAGGGCCACCGAGGCCCCGGAGCCCACTACGGATTGAAGGACCGTGGTATCCGTGGTCAGTCGGGAAAGAATCTCGCCGGTTCGGGTGCTTTCGTAGAACCCGGCGCTCAGTGTCAGCATGTGTTCGAAGACGCGGGATCGGATGTCCGCCACCACCCGCTCTCCCAGCCAGGTCACCACGTAGTATCGGCCGGCGGTGGCGAAGGCCAGAATGGCGGCAATGCCGAAAAGGGCGAGGAAATATCGATCCACGGTCTCGGCGCTGGCTTCGGAAAAGCCCAGATCGATCATCTGTCGAACGGCCACGGGCAGGCTCAGCGTGGCGCCCGCCGCCACCAGCAGCGCCAGCAGGGCCAGGACCAGCATGCGCCGATACGGCGTGAGGAAAGGCAGCAGTCCCTTGAGCGGCCGCAGGTTGCGACTGCCCGATGCGCCGGTCTCGTATGTGGAGTTATGAGGTCTCATGGTAAGGCTCCGAGGGGCGCGGATTATACGTTATCGCGCCCCAGCACCCTGTCCATGGCAAGCTGCCACCGCTCGAAGCGCCCATCCAGGACCGTGTTCGCGCGGGGCTCGAAAATGCGGGCGCCGGGCAGCGACCAGTCCCGTTCGTGCCGGAACGCCAGCCAGGCAAGACCGCGGGCCGTTGCCTCCGTCTGTGCCGGCCGTTCCACCGGCAGCCGGCTGAGATCCGCGAGCCTCTGACAAAGCCCGTCGAGCCGGCTGAGTCCGCCACCGAGGCGGATCCCGGTCTGGGAAGGGACCCGATGCCGGATGGCCGCAAGATTGACCTGCAGCATGAAGACGATGCTCTCCATCACCGCCGTCAGCCGTGCGGCGGGGGAGCCCGGACCCTCGTATCCCGACGGAAACGATTCCTGCCACCATGGTGACCCGAGACCCGAGTAGCCGTTCAGGAAAACCGGTATCTGATCGGACTTGGCAGCAGCGCCCAGCAGTGACCTCCAGTCGTCGACACCCAGGTTTTCCGCCTCTGCTTCAAGGGCCGTCGCGGCCCCGTTCACGGTGCCCTCCAGCGCGAATTCCAGGTGTCGGTCAACGGCGCGGATGACGCTGGTCAGGAGTCTCTGTTCCCCGTTTGGCCAGTCCGCTTTCTGCAGGGCGAATGCCCCGGTACCGGCATTGACGAGCGCCAGCGAAGGGTCTGGCTGACCCCCGGCGAAGAGTGCTGCTGCCTGATCTCCGGTGCACAGCCGCAGCGGTATGGCGGGTCCGTCCAGATCCAGCGTGCCCAGGAGAGTTTCGCCCGTGGCGACGGGAGGAAGAAGCTCCCGGGAGATACCGAACTCATCCAGCATCCGTTCCGACCAGCTGCACGAGCCGATGTCCATAAGCAGTGTCCGGGAGGCGTTGACCGGATCCGCCGCCAGCGTGCGCTCGCGGGTCATGCGGTAGATCAGAAAGCTGGCCATGGGGCCGAAGACCAGACGTCCCTGATTCATGGCGGCACTCACCGCGGGAATATGGTCCAGACACCATCGCAGCTTGGCGGCACCGTAATGGGGAGAGGATCTCAGGCCGGTGACGCGGTGAACCCGGATGGGGTCAAGGTCGAGGGACCGGAGCCAGGCGGCGTTTCGCCGGTCCCGCCAGGACAGGATTGGCGAAAGCGGCTGTCCTGTTTCCCGGTCCCAGCAAACGGCGCTGGATCGCTGGGTCGCCAGCCCGGCGCCGACGGGGACGGCGTGATCGGGAAGCGTCTCGAGCAGTCTCGTCACGACGGAGCGCACGGACCGGACCAGAAGCTCCGGGTCCTGCTCATAGCGGCCCGGGGCCGGATGCTCGGTACTGACTTCTTCAGAGGCGTCACCGAGCTGCCTGCCGTCGGCATCGTAGGCAATCGCGCGGGTCGATTGCCCGCCCTGATCGATAGCCAGAATGACGTCAGCCACTGGGCAGAACTTCCGGCGCGGGTTTCAGGGGCAGAATCGCGGTGTCGGCCGCGGGTTGCCGTCGCGGCAGCCCGGCAGCGGCACGGGCAAGCACCTTCTGCGCCGTGGCCCGGTAGGCAGTAAGCTTGCCACCGTAGATGCTGATCAGCCGGGGATTAACGTCCCGATCCGCCACCAGGCGCGTCTCGCGGCTTCTCTGGAACGCGTGGCCGGACCCGGACGGCAGCACCCGAAGTCCGGCGAAGGCGGCGACCGGTCCCTGCAGGGCTTTCCTGCAGTCCGGGAAGAAATGCCGCAGGGCCTTTTTCAGGTACCTGATCTCGGCAGGGCGCGGGGCCACCCGGTCCGGCGGGCCCTGGAAACGGGTTTCGGTGGTGCCTACCAGCGTGCTCCCCTCCCAGGGAAGCATGAAGACACCACGCCCGTCCCGGGGATTCTCCATGTAGTAGCAACGGTCCACCACCGCCTGCTGTATCACCACGTGGCTGCCCTGGATCAGCTCGAAAGGTGTTTCCGGA
>JASFOT010000364.1:0-3042 GCA_050116375.1 Gammaproteobacteria bacterium
GCCCACGTCTTCGGCCAGCTGAACGAGCATTTCTCCAAGAATGACCGACTCCGTGAAGCTTTTCGAGCCAACCACGACCTCCTGGGCGTCCGCAGCCCCAACGGAAGCCGTGGCACCGGTCAACAGAAGGAGTGTGGACAGGGTGAGCAGATGGCGTCGCCGGATCACGCGAATGCCTCCATGAGCGTGTTCAACGGCTCCTTCTGGGCGGTGATGAACTCTTCCACGAAGGGCTCCGCCGGATCCCGCACCAGTTCGGCGAAGGAACCTCTTTGCACCACCCTCCCCTGCTTCATGAGAACCAGGACACCTCCGAAATGCACGGCTTCGGCGATGTCGTGGGTGACCATCAGCACCGTTTTGCCCAGCTGTCCGAAAATAGATCTGAGATCATTTTGCAGCCGGAACCGGATCATGGGATCCAGGGCGCCGAGGGGCTCGTCCAGCAGCAGCAGATCCGGATCGAGCATCAGCGCGCGCATCAGGCTGACTCTCTGGCGCTGCCCGCCCGAGAGCTCCGCCGGGAAACGGTCCATCAGCCCGTCGGGGAGATGCACGAGTTCGGCGAGTTCCGCCAGTCGTTCATCGATCCACGCGGATTCCCGGCGGAGATACCGGGCCATCACAGTCACGTTGTCCCGTATCGACAGGTGCGGAAACAGCCCCCCTTCCTGAATGACATAACCCATCCTCAGACGGGCCATCTGCAGATTCTCCCGTGTGAGGCGGGTGCCCTCAAAAAAAACAGACCCGGCGTCGGGGGACGTCAGGCCGGCCACGAGCCGCAGGATGGTCGATTTTCCGCACCCGCTGGGCCCGATCAGGATCGTGGTGCTGCCCGGTTCGAGGGTCAGATCCGTCGGGTGAAGGGCTGGCGAGTCGCCGTAGGACTTGGCGACCTGCGAGAGACTCAGCATCTCGCGTGGCCGGCCGTTGTGCGGGCCATGATCAGGCCTGTCGGCAGACCCGGCGGCAGATCAGTCCGGCGCAAGGCCTGAGACCTGCAATCCTCGCAACGTACGGACATGGCTCTCCCGTTCCCGATCAGGCTGATCCCCGTTCACCGTAACACCTAAGGAATCTGCCAAAAACCGGGGCTAGCTCACGACACAGGTCATAGCTGCCCCGAAAGGACGGTTGCACGGAGCGCGACCATGATGGCGGCGAGCCTCCCGGAATTGTCCAGTTTCGGGATAATTGCGGCGCCCACACGGCCGAGCCTCGCCGGAAAACAAGGATTGCGCTACTGTTATCGGATCCACGGTTCCACGGCAAAACTGCGTTGATGTAGAGAGGTAGCAGCTGCCCATGAGGATGTCGGTCGACAATCTGGACACTATTCGAGGCTGGGCCATCCGGAACCAGGATGCGGTTCCGGAACTGGCGATCCGACTTATCTTTGCAGCAGATCTTGCGAAATCGGTGATCGAGCAGGAGGCGGCACCGGATCCCCAGCGCGTCATCGAGATTGGCTTCGATATCGCAAACTTGCTGTGGAGAATTCGGGTCTCGGCGAGTCCTGTCGTAACCGGGGTCGAGCTGACCCCGACAAGACTGGCCGCGGGAACGCGTGTCGTTCACCATGCCCTGCGCAGGGGCATGCAGGATACTGCGATAATCGCAGAATACATCGACCAGCATGTCGGCAAGATCATCTATGCCGCGGATGTGGTGGGCCACGACACCGTTCTGGACATGCCGGAATTCGGCTTCCGGGAAATCACTGTCCAGCGTGACGGCGAGGCTTATGTATTCGAGGACCTGAGTGACCCTCCCTGCCGCCCATCACGGATCAAGAATCTTTCCTCCTCGATCAGCAAGATCCGTCAGACCCGGCAGGCCTGATGGCCTGTGCCTGAGAGGCGATGGTGCCCGGGGCGGGAGTCGAACCCACACAGGATTTCTCCTAGCGGATTTTAAGTCCGCTGCGTCTACCAGTTCCGCCACCCGGGCCCTGAAGCCTGCAAAGCTTACTTGACGGCATCCACTGCCGTCACGGCCCCATGTGGCAACGACGACGCGCATCGCTCCCAGAGTCCTGGCGAACTGCCATTCTTCGAGGCGGCTTCTCGGGGTAAGATGACGCGGGTGTCAACAGCGGAGTTCTCGACATGCGAATGATTCGCCCGGCCCTGCTTTGCCTATTCTTTCTGAGCCTCGGTGCCTTCGCCGAAGAACTTCCGTTCCTCAAGCCTACGGTTTCCTACACCGGCCTCCGGGTCATCCAGTCTCCGGAAGGCGAATTCCGTCAACGAGTCTTCTGGACACCTGACAAGGTCCGCACCGAGACCGATATGCCCGGCATGGCGGTCGTCAATATCGTCCGTGAAGATCTCGGACTGATGTGGATTCTTCCCCAGGGCGGAGGCATGTGCCTCGAGCAGACCCTCGCCGAAAGCGACGCCATGTCGCTGGCGCCGGGGGCAGAGGCCTATGAACCGGAGGATATGGATTTCCGGGAAATCGGCACCGACACCATCGACGGGCGTCCCGTGACCCAATACGAGGTCGTGTCGAAAACCGACATGGGGGACAACAGGGCCTTGTTCTGGGTGACAGAGGAAAACATTCCCGTTCGCATGGAGGTAGAGCCGGCGGCCGGTGAAGGCACAGGCAAGGTGCTCATCACGCTCGAGGAGCTGGAAACGGGTCCGCAGGCGGACGAGCTGTTTGAATCCGGAATGGAGTGTCGCCCCATGCCGGCCATGCCTCACCAGATGCCGGGCGGCGGAAATTAGGGATCGAGTCAACGTCGACTCGGAAGCTGGAGGCTCGGACGGCCTCCGAGTTAGCCGGCCACCTGCTGAAAATAAGATCGTTTAGGGCAGTCAGCCTGGCTGTTACCCGTAGTGTTGACCGCAATACGCAGGAAACAGGCATTGTATGCGGTGATACGGATGCCACGCTGATTGGCAGGACCTTTTGTGGACTTGCCATTGCAGGCACTGACTCAATTGTGACCGTCGGTTGTTCGTAGCTCGCAGAGGGCGTGAGATCGTAGCTTCGCCTCGGCGGGCTTTTCCTCCACAACGATTAATGCCT
>JASFOT010000365.1:0-3040 GCA_050116375.1 Gammaproteobacteria bacterium
ATTCCGATATGACTACACAAGTAGCGGCCAGCGAACACGACCCGAAGTACCAGAAAGCGGTCTATGTCTTCGAGGCACCGGTCCGGCTCTGGCACTGGATTCACGCGCTCAGCATCGGTGTGCTGTGTGTGACGGGTTACTTCATCGCCAACCCGCTTCCGTCTCTGCACGGTGAAGCCAGTGATCATTTCCTCATGGGCACCATGCGGGAGATCCACTTCATTGCGGGCTACGTCTTCGCGATTGCTTTTGCGGTGAGGATCTACTGGGCCTTCGTCGGCAACAAGTACGCCCGGGAGCTGTTCCTGCCCCCGTTCTGGCAACCGGCCTGGTGGAAGGGTCTGGGTCACGAACTCAAGTACTACCTGTTCCTGACCCGAAAGAGTCACAAGGTCATGGGCCACAATCCGCTGGCCCAGGTCGCCATGTGGTTCTTCAACGTTCTGCTGACCCTGTTCCTGATCTTCACCGGCTTTGCGCTCTACGGCGAGGGCCTGGGCCTGGGCAGCTGGGCGGACCGCTGGTTCGGCTGGGTGATCCCGGCGCTGGGCGGGTCCATGGAAACGAAGATGTGGCACCTGCTGTCCATGTGGCTGATGCTGGTCTTTGTGGTCATCCACATTTACATGGCCATACGGGCCGACATCATGGACCGTGAGAGCAGCGTCAGCACTATTTTCGGCGGCTGGCGCATGTTCAAAGACGACCGTCCGTAGTGGTTGAGGACGCCAAGACCGGGGGCTCGGCGGAGAACCCCTTCGAAACCCTGGTCCTCGGTCTCGGCAATGTCCTGTGGGCTGACGAGGGATTCGGCGTTCGGGCGGTGGAGGCCCTCAACGCGGGCTATCGCTTCCCGGCCGGCGTTCGGCTTATGGATGGGGGGACCCAGGGCATCTTCCTGTTGCCCTGGGTTCGATCCGCCCGGCGACTCCTGATCCTGGACGCCATCGACTTCGGGCTCGAGCCGGGGGAACTGCGGGTCATGCATCAGGAGGATGTCCCGCGGTTCATGGGCGCCAAGAAAGTCAGCATGCATCAGGCGGGTTTTCAGGAAGTATTGATGTCTGCGCAGCTCGCCGACGAGTTTCCTGAATACATCACCCTGATCGGCGTGCAGCCGGAATTGCTGGACGACTATGGCGGAAGCCTTCGGCCCTGCGTCAAGGCAAGGATACCCGACGCCGTCGAGGCAGCCGTTCAGGTCCTGCAAGCCTGGGGAGTGGAAGCGATTCCCCGGGACGAGCCTCTGGCGCCGGAAGAACGGGTCGCTCCAGACGAACTGGAAATCGGGGCCTACGAACGGGGCCGACCCGACTGAAACGGAAACAATATGAACCATCCCCTGATCGAGCGACTGCACGAAGAGTTCGGCTACCCGGCGATAACGCTGGAGAACCATGATGAATTCGCGGCCGACGAGCAGATTGGCGTGCTGTTCTTTCCGGGAGATCCGAAGCGCCACAAGGAAACAACGGACGTGGCCGTGGTGCTGCCGGAACTGATCGCGGCATTCGGTGGCCGGGTGCGTCCGGCCGTCGTATCCAGGGAGGCGGAAATCGAACTGCAGAAGCATTACGGCTTCCGGGCATGGCCGTCCCTGGTATTCGTCCGCCGCGGCGGATACCTGGGCACGGTGTCGCGCATGAAGAACTGGTCGGAGTATCTGCAGGAGATCAGCGAGCTTTTGACCGCGGAGCCTCGGGAAGCGCCGGGGTTCAGGGTCCTGAAGCAGGGTCCCGACCAGGAGTCCGCCAAACAGGAGGGAACAGCAAAATGAAACTGAGAGACATCCCGGTAGTGCCGCTGGGTCCCGGCAGTCAGCCCGAAGAAGCCGACGGCGCGGAGCTGGAATACATCGATATGCCCAAGGGCATAAGCACGTACTCACGCCCGGACACACCGGAGCCGGAGGAAGTCCGGGACCTGATAGGCGCCCGAGAGGCCATGGACTGGCTGCGGTCGGCGCTGGCGGACTATGAGCCGGACGGCGAGCCCCAGATGGCCAATATCAGCAGACTGGATGAGGCCAACCGGGACCTGGTCAATCAGATCCTCGGGGACGGCGAGGTCAGCGCCAAGTTCGAGGGCGTGGTTCGCGCCCGCATGCAGGAATCGGTCCTGGCCGGCATCTGGCGAACTTTCTATCTGGATGAAAACGAGAGGATCACCCATGACCTGCTGGAAGTGGGGGATGTGCCCTATCTGGTACGGATGCCCGTCTCTGCCGATCCGGATCCGCTCGGACGACTGACCAAAGTCACGGCGCCGGAGAACGCCATGAACGCCAGGTCCATCATCACGGAAGTGGCGGAGCATGCAAAGCAGTTCCCGATTGCGCAGCGACCCCACTCGATCAATCTCACCCTGCTGCCGCTGTCGGATGAGGACATTGCCTTTCTCGACACTGCGCTCGGGCGCGGACCCATCGACGTTCTTTCGAGGGGTTACGGAGACTGCCGGGTATCGAGCACCGCTATTCCGAACGTCTGGTGGGTCCGCTACTACAATTCTGTAGGGACGCTGATTCTGAACACGCTGGAGATCATCGACGTCCCGGGCGTCGCCTGTGCCGCTCTCGAGGATATTCGTGACTCCGGGAACCGTCTCGACGAAATCCTGGAGCCTTACTGGGCAGAAATGGACTGACACGTGGACGACCATCGCCGGAAGCTGAACGACAGCGACATCGACTCCCGCCTGGAGCCCGATACGCGGCTGGAGTGCAGAATCTGCTGGCACGTCTACGATCCCGCGGAAGGCGATGAGTTCGAGCAGATCCCGCCGGGAACGCCCTTTGCCGATCTTCCCGAACACTGGCGCTGCCCACAGTGCGACGCCGAGAAAGGCATGTTCCTGCCCATCGAGGAGGATCAGGAAGACTGATGGAAGAGCGGATCCGGAATCTGGTGAGCTTTCACAGTAGGGTCGCCGTCGAGCGGATGCGTGATCTTCCGATCTTCAACGAGCGGCTGGAGGTGGAACCTGTCGGGTTCCGCGAGTTCGATGGCCGCCTCGTGGGAATACTGATCTCCCCGTGGTT
>JASFOT010000366.1:0-3029 GCA_050116375.1 Gammaproteobacteria bacterium
CACCGTCGGCGACCCGGTCGCCCTCGCGGATCAGGTCTGGCGGGAAGTCGCCGCACGCTACGAGCAGCTGCGCCATGACCTGGAACAGCCGCGACTGGCGCCCGGCGACCTTTACGCAACCCCCGACGAGATCATGGAAATCATCAACGCCCGGCCGGGCGCGCGACTGGAAACCTTCGAGCAGGAAGTGGGGGGCTGGAATGCGGCGACCGCCACTCTGCCGCCCCTGAAACTCGCCAGCAGCCCGGGGCACCCATCCGATCTTCTGGAACGGTTCATGGGCGAATTTCCGGGACGGGTCCTGTTCACGGCGGAATCGCCGGGTCGGCGGGAAATGCTCCGGGAGCTTCTGAGCGATCGCGGACTGGCCGTTCCGATAGTCGGGGGGTGGCATGAATTCCTGGCCTCCAGCGCCCGTACAGGCCTGGCGATAGCGCCCCTGGAGCAGGGTTTCCAGATCGGCACCCACGTGGCCGTGGTACCGGAGTCGGAACTCCTCGGCGAACGCGGAAGGCAGCGTCGACGCCGGCGACAGCGGGACCCGGAGGTCCTGATCAACCAGTTGACGGACCTGGAGACAGGCGCACCGGTGGTCCACGAGGAGTACGGCGTAGGCCGGTTTCTCGGCCTGGAGCACATCACTGCCGGAGGCCACTCGGGCGAGTTCCTCGCTCTCGAGTACGCCGGCGGCGACAAGCTGTACGTCCCGGTCCAGTCCCTGGAACGGATCACACGTTATGCGGGCGCGGCGCCCGAAAACGCTCCGCTGCACCGGCTGGGCAGCGACCAGTGGACGCGGGCACGGCAGCGCGCGGCAAAACGGGTACGCGATGTGGCGGCTGAGTTGCTGGATGTTTACGCCCGGCGGGCGGCCCGGAGCGGCAGTCAGCTCCGCTATCAGGAACCCGACTACCGCGCCTTCTGCGAGGAATTTCCTTTCGAGGAGACACCGGACCAGGCCGAGACCATCGAGCAGGTGCTTGCTGACCTGGCCGCGCCGCAATCCATGGACAGGGTGGTCTGCGGAGACGTGGGTTTCGGCAAGACCGAAGTTGCGCTGCGCGCGGCCTTCGCGGCGGTGCAGGGCGGACGGCAGGCAGCCATACTGGTGCCCACCACCCTCCTCGCCCAGCAGCACTTCCAGAATTTCGCGGACCGCTTTGCCGGTTGGCCCGTAAAAGTCGAGGTGCTTTCACGGTTCCGGACGGGGAAACAGGCCGAGGGCGTCCTGCGCGGGCTGGCGGAGGGTCAGGTGGATATTGTCATCGGCACCCATCGCCTGCTTCAACGGGATGTCTCCTTCGCCAATCTGGGGCTGGTCGTGATCGACGAGGAGCACCGGTTCGGCGTGCGGCACAAGGAGCGGCTGAAGCAGTTCCGGGCCGAGGTGGACGTGCTGACGCTTACCGCAACACCGATCCCGCGGACGCTCAACATGGCCATGGGAGGACTGCGGGATCTGTCCCTGATCACGACACCCCCGTCGGAACGGCTTGCCGTGAAGACGTTCGTGACCGAGTGGCGGGACGACAAGATTCGTGAGGCCTGCCTCCGCGAAATCCGCAGGGGCGGCCAGATCTACATGCTGCACAACCGTGTCGAGACCATCGATAAGGCGGCACGCCGGATAGAGGAACTCGTCCCGGAGGCCCGGGTCCGCGTGGCCCATGGTCAGATGAGCGAGCGGGATCTGGAACGGATCATGCTCGATTTCTATCACCGTCGATTCAACCTGCTGGTCTGCACCACCATCATAGAGAGCGGCCTCGACGTCCCGACCGCCAACACCATTATCATCGACCGGGCTGACCGCCTCGGCCTGGCTCAGCTGCACCAGCTCAGAGGCCGGGTGGGCCGCTCTCATCACCGGGCTTACGCCTATCTGATTGTGCCTCCAAAACAGGCGATGACCCGCGACGCCATCAAGCGTCTGGAAGCCATCGAGTCTCTGGAAGAGCTCGGCGCCGGTTTCATGCTGGCGACCCACGATCTGGAAATTCGCGGAGCGGGGGAACTTCTGGGTGAAGATCAGAGCGGCCAGATTCACGAGGTCGGGTTCGCGCTCTACGCCGATATGCTGGACCGGGCCGTACGTGCGCTCAAGTCAGGACAGGAACCTGACCTGGAGCGCCCGCTGCACCACGGTGCGGAGGTAGAGATGGGTGTCACCGCGCTGCTGCCGGAGGACTTCATCCCCGACGTTCATACCCGCCTCGTGCTCTACAAGCGCATCGCGTCGGCGGAGGAAGCCGGCGCGCTGCGGGACCTGCAGGTGGAGCTCATCGATCGTTTCGGCCTGCTCCCGGAGGCCGCGAAAATGCTTTTCAGGGTAACGGAGGTGAAACTTCGCGCTTCTGCCCTGGGCATCGAACGAGTGGAGACCGGAAGGTCCGGTGGTCATATTCTGTTCGGTCAGAACACGTCCGTGGACCCGGTCAAGATCATTGGCCTGGTGCAGACGGAGGGACGCAGATTCAGACTCCAGGGTCAGCATAAGTTACGATTCGGCCTCGATCTCGATGATACGGAGCAGCGTTTCCAATATGTACATTCACTCCTGGACCGGCTTGGCGCGCCGACTCTTCGGTAACGGCAGCGGTTTCTCCGGGAAATCCGCGAAAATACCGGCGGCAAGCGCGCGTGCCATTACCACAGCGTCTGTCATGCTGCTCTCGATCGCGCCGCCGGGGGCCTCCGTTGCCCAGCAAGAATCATTTCCGTCGGATGCCGCGGATCTGCCCCGTTACCGGGTCGAACTGGTGCTTTTCGAGCGCAACGCGGCGCCGCTGCACCCGGAAGACCCGGGTCGACCACCGCTGCCGCCACCTCAGGAAACCCTGCTATCGACAGCGGACCCATTCGGCGAGCAGCTGATTCAAGCGCCGACGGGAGAAAACGCCGCGCCGGCGGAAATGGACCCAAGGGACGAGAGCATCTTTTACGAGCCCGCGAACATCCAGGATCTATCGGGAATCCTGGCAAAACTTCAAAAACTCTCGGGCTACCGCGTGCTCGTCCAGGAGGCATGG
>JASFOT010000367.1:0-3027 GCA_050116375.1 Gammaproteobacteria bacterium
TCCACCCGGGGATTTACCCTCCTAGAGCTCCTTGTCGTCCTCGTCATTCTGGCGGTGATTGCGGCGACCGCGGTTTTGTCCGTGGGTACGCTCGGTTCGGACGACCAGATCGACAGGGAGGCGCGCCGGCTGGTGGCCCTGCTGCAGCTTGCAACCGAGGAATCCCTGTTCAGCGGCCGCGACCTGGGGCTCTACCTGGAAGAGGATCGCTATCGTTTTTACGCCTACTCCCGGGATTCCGCTCTGTGGGAGCCCGTGGGCAGCGATGCCAGTTTCCGGGAGCGCAGGCTTCCGGAAGGCCTGGTCTTGAGTCTGCGCGTGGAGGACCAGGACGTGGACCTGATTACCGCTCAGTCCGAGACCGATATTCAGCCCCAGGTGGCGATTTTCGGCAGCGGGGAACTCACCCCCTTTGAGCTGGTTATCGAACGGGAGTACTCGGACATCCGCTTCCTGATCCGCGGACAGGCGGACGGCACCCTGCAACTCATCGACGAGAGCCGCAGTGCGATCTGACCCGGCCTCCTCGTCCGGATTCACGCTCCTGGAGGTCGTCGTGGCCCTGGCGGTGGTCACGCTGGGCATCATTGCCGCGTTTAACCTGATCGTACAGATCAGTACCGGCTCCCTGCAGATGAAGGAACGGACCATCGCCGGGTGGATTGCTTCCAATGAAATCACCAGGCTGCGCCTGAGCGGCGAGTTTCCCGAAGTGAGCCAGTTCGACGGCGATGTCGAGTTTGCCGGCGAAACCTATCGCTGGCGGGCAACGGTGTCAGAAACGGGGGTCGAGGAGCTGCGCCGCATCGATATGGATGTTTCCTATGTGGATAACCCGGATATCGTCATCGGTCGCTCCACCGGCTTCATCGCGCCGGCTCCACCACCACGACTGGGCGGCAGTAACTGGACGGCCGCGGCGGACTCCGGCCCCGGCGCAGCGGAATCGTTGAACGACCAGGTTGACGAAGTCGAGGATGGGGACACACAGCCACAAACGCCGGACACGGACGGGAGCGGCAGGGAGGACAATCGGTGAGGGGCCTCACTTCTGCCTCTTCCCAGCGGGGCTTCACCCTTCTCGAGATCCTGGTCGCCATGGCGATCTTCTCCATCGTCGCGTACATGGCCTACGGCGGATTCTCCGCGGTGCTGAAGCAGCAACAGATTGTCGAGGAAAACTCGGCGCGTCTGCGGGCCGTGCAGTTCGCGGTCCGGCAGCTGGACAGCGATTTCAGGCAGGTTCAGCCCCGGCCTGCACGGGAAGAATTAGGCGAGGGATGGCGAAATGCCCTTCTGGCGGATACGCGGGAGCTGCAGGCCGTTGAAATGACCCGCGCAGGCTGGGCGAATCCTCTGGGTCGACACCGTCCGGCTCTCCAGCGGGTGGCGTATCGGCTGGAAGAAGGCAAGCTGATCCGCAGCTACTGGCCGGTGATCGATCGGCTGCTGGAGGAGGAACCGGTCGAAACGGAATTGCTTGAAGACGTCAGTGAATTCAATCTGCGGTTTCTGGATGGAAATGGCGAATGGCTCGAACAGTGGCCCGCTCCCGATGCCGCTGGCGATCCCCGCCTGCTCCCGAGGGCCGTGGAAGTCGTTCTCCAGCTGGAGGACTGGGGAGAAGTCGTCCGGCTGCTGGAGATCGCCGGATGAGCCTTTCCGCGGCTATCGGTCGTCAGCGTGGCGTTGCTCTTATCACCGCCATGCTTATCGTGGCGCTGGCCACCATGCTGACGGGAGCGGCCGTCTGGGATTTTCATCTCGACCAGCGGCGTACAGAGGCGGTGCTGTACTCCGACCTGGGCACAGGCTTCGCGCTCGGGGCGGAGGCCTGGGCGGGACGGATCCTGATTGAGGATGCGGAGGACAACACGGTTGATCATCCCGGCGAGGTCTGGGCAACAAACCTTCCGCCTCTGCCCATCGACGGCGGCACCGTGGACGGAGCGCTCATCGACCTGCAGGGAAGATTCAATTTGAACAATCTGGTGGATGCGGGCGGCAACAGCGATCCTGTTGCGGTGGAGCAGATGGAACGATTGCTGGCGGCCCTGGAACTCGAGCGGCGCTGGGCAGGACTCATCGCCGACTGGATCGATGCGGATATCAGCCCCAACTTTCCCGACGGCGCCGAGGACTCCACGTATCTGGGACAGGTGCCTCCGTATCGCCCGCCGAACACCCTGATCACCAGCACCAGCGAACTGATGGCCCTGCCGGAAATGGACCTGGATACATATCGGACTCTTGCTCCCCACGTGACCGCTTTGCCGGCCGGGACGGCCATCAACGTGAATACGGCCACCGTGCCGGTCCTCATGTCGCTTTCCGACGATCTGACCGCTTCCGACGCCGCACAGATACAGGAGGACCGTCCCGAGGACGGCTACGAAACGGTCGCGGAGCTGCAGAATGTTCTGCCCGCCGACATTTCGGCCCCGCTGACCGTGGGCAGCCGCTATTTCAGGCTGGCGGTCCGGGTCAATATTGGCAGTACGGAACTCACCATGTACAGTCTGCTGGAACGCGAGGGATCAGGCGCTGTCAGAACCCTGCTGCGAAGCTTTGGAACCGAGTAAACATGGCTGAAATTTTCGTAGTCCGGCTGTCCGATGCGAACGAGCCCGAATGGGTTATCGTTGACAATACCGGCATGGTGGCCGGGGCCGCCGGACGCTGTCCGCTGGAAATGCTGCCGGACCTGGTCGGTCAGCGAAGGCTCGTTGTTCTGGTCCCCTCCCACAAAGTGCTCCTTACGTCGGTCAACCTTCCGATTCGCAATCCGGCACGACTCCGTCAGGCCCTGCCATTCGCCCTCGAGGAGCAGGTCGCGGAGGACCTGGCGGTGCTGCATTTTGCCGGGGGCCGCCGACGACCGAACGGCGAGGTGCCGGCCGCGATCGTCCGGCGCCACGACCTGGAGAAATGGCTCGGTGGGCTTCGTCAGGTGGGGCTCGAAGCTGCGGCGGTTTACGCGGAACAGGACGCGATGCCGGACTCGCCCACGGCGACCGTGTGGCTCAT
>JASFOT010000368.1:0-3024 GCA_050116375.1 Gammaproteobacteria bacterium
TCAGGAACTTAAACGCCGCAACGTCGTCAAGGTAACGGTACTCTATGTGGTTGCGGCCTGGCTTCTGCTGCAGATCACTGACGTTCTATCGTCGCTTCTGCCCGTCCCTGAGTGGACCGGCTCTTTCGTTTTCATTCTTCTCGTCGTGGGCTTGCCACCGTCTATCATCTTCGCCTGGGTCTACGAGTACACACCTGAGGGTCTCCTGCGGCAGAAGGACGTCGATCGCAGGCAGTCGGTCACCCACGAAACGGGCCACAAGATCAATGTGCTCATAGTCGGGCTGCTCGTGCTCACGATCGGCATCGTTGTCGTGGACAGACTCATTCCCGAGACGCAACTGGACGCCGATATGCCGCTTGCGGATATGGCAGATGAGGTAGGAGCGATCGATCGGATGGCGGCGGGCGACGTCTCCTCTGTGTCGCCGCCAGAAAACTCCGTGGCGGTACTGCCTTTCGTAAACATGAGTTCCGACGCAGAACAGGAGTATTTCTCTGACGGGCTTTCCGAGGAACTGCTGAACCTGTTGGCGAAAGTTCCTGAATTGCGTGTCGCGGCACGGACTTCATCGTTCTCCCTGAAGGGCCAGAATCTCCAGATCTCGGCAGTCGGCGACATTCTCAAGGTGGCTCATGTGCTGGAGGGTTCGGTGAGAAAATCTGGCGACCGCCTGAGAATCACTGTCCAGTTGATCCATGCGAAGGACGGCTATGATCTTTGGTCGGAGACCTACGACCGCACGCTCGACGATATCTTCGCGATCCAGGATGAGATCGCCAGGGAGGTAGTGAGAGAGTTAAAAGTCGCTCTTCTCGGCGAGGCGCCCCACGTCAAGGATACGGATCCCGAGGCCTACCTTCTTTTTCTGCAGGCGCGCCACATGAACGGGATGCGTACTGCGGATGGATATGCACAGGCGCTCGCGCTGTATCAGCAGGTGTTGGCCATCGACCCGCAATACACTGCGGCCTGGAGTGGCTTGGCTTCAATCTACATCGGCCAGGCGAACCTCGCAGAGCGTCCCATCGCAGAGGGCTTCGAACTGGCTCGCGAGGCGGCCAGCCGGGCGCTGGCCATCGATCCTGACGATGCGGCGGCCCATGCCCAGCTAGGCAAGGTGGCCGACATCTTCGAGGGGAATCTTGCGAAGGCGGCTCGCCACTTCGAACGTGCATTCGTCCTGGACCCGACCGATCCCGATATTCGACGGCAAGTGGCCAACTTTTCGTTTGGAATCGGTCGCTTGGACGAGTCTATCGAGTTGCTCGAGTACACTGCTGTCCGCGATCCCATAAATGCGCTGACACACCGGAGTCTGGGCTTCTCTTACCTCCATGCGGGGCAGCTGGACAGCGCTATCGCCTCCTTCCGGACCGCGCTGAACCTGAATCCGGCCGCCTTCGGTGCACACAGCCTGCTGGGCAGAGCACTCCTGCTGAAAGGACAGCCGATGGAGGCGCTGGCGATCGTCAGCGAAGAGCAATCGGACTATGCTCTTCTGGAATTGCCAATGGTGTACTACACCCTGGGCCGGATCGAGGAATCGGATGCCGCACTGGCGGAGTTGGTCGAAAAGTATGCAGAGCACGCTGCTTTTAACATAGCGGCCATCCACGCCTATCGGGATGAGCCGGACGAGGCCTTCGCCTGGCTGGAGAAGGCGCGCACGAACAGTGACGGCGGCCTGTCCGAGATCGTTGGGGATCTGTCGTTTACCAAGGTTCACGAAGACGCGCGATGGCAGCCGTTCCTCGAGAGTATCGGCAGGTCCCCGCAGCAGCTCGCCGCCATCAGGTTTGACGTGACGTTATCCCGATAGGTCAATTTGATCGGTACTTCCAAAGTGGGTGGCCCGGTCGGAATCTGACATTGACCAGCAGTCGGACACGAGCAGGAAAAAAACGATCCTTCAGGCGCCTCTACCGAGAATCTGGCTCCCCCGGAGTGGACTCGAATCACCGACAAGGTGACCGCCACGATCGG
The DNA here is from genome assembly GCA_050116375.1 of Gammaproteobacteria bacterium. GTDB lineage: Bacteria > Pseudomonadota > Gammaproteobacteria > Steroidobacterales > XN24 > JAHEFR01. The sequence continues at coordinate 1,987 of JASFOT010000368.1, forward strand.
CGTGAGCCCGGATTCCTAGACGACTCCTGAGTCGCGCGCAACCTGGAGGGTGTCGAGGTATTGTTGGAACTTGACGGCTCGGCCTTCGCGGATCGTCCAGATATGGGCCACCTGCGCTTTACGCTCCTCCACCTGCCCGTGAAAACTGAGGTAGTAATAGCCGAGGGCCACAACTTTGTCGCCGCCGCTGCATTCAAAGATCTCGTCCACATCAAAGACAAGTTTGTCGAAACCGGCCGTCAATCGTTCGAAAACGCCTGATCGCATTTCAGCCAGTCCGTGATACGGACTCTGGTCCGCCAACGGCGAATTGTCCGCCACGATCCAGACAATGTCGTCAGCGAGACAAGACATCACTCCCTCGTAATCGCGATCGTTTAAGTATCCGTAGAGTCTCTCAATGGCCTGGATGTTGTTCATGTTCGAAAACTCAACCTGCGCGATTACATTGTGAACCGGAAAGTAAACGGCAATAGACAGTTAAACAAGTATGTCTGAGCCAGACTCAGCATTCATTTTTCATCGGCTGCGGCTCAGTAAAAGAAATCCGCCCTTCGGCGACCGCTCGTAATCCCATCCAGGGCTTCAGGATTTCGGTTCCCCGGGGAGGACTCGAACCAGCGAGCAAGTAATTGACAGGACCAGGGAGAGTTTTGGTATGGGACAGAAAGTTTAAGAATCCGAAGCGTTTTTCGGATGGGCCCTCAGGTTGGTGGCCCAAATCCGAACTTATTCAGGACTTCTCCCATGCTGATTGACTCTGAAAGGGCTTTCTATTTCAGATAAATTCATTTTTAAACAGTTAGTTGTGCAAACTTCTTTGACCGAAATCTTGCGGAATTGCGCTGGGTAGGCGTGAATGCCTATCTAGGGGGTGGGCCGGAACCTTGCTACGCAGAGAGTGCGGATCTGCTTCCCACCTGAAGCCGACACTCAAGATTGGCACGGGTATGTCATGGAAGGGCGAGTAATCGTCGTATTTCCTCGATCGCGGGTTGCGGATTAATTTGAGTTGCGTATCGTGGCTCTCCGTGTTTT
>JASFOT010000369.1:0-3023 GCA_050116375.1 Gammaproteobacteria bacterium
CAGCGCGTTGACGCCTTGGTTTCCCGTACTTGGGCTGGCACCGAAAAGACAGACTTTGGAAGATTCGAGCACTGCATTGATCCTGATGAATTGAAATCCTGGCCCACACTTAAGCAAGGCGTGTGCCAAAGCTGGCTCTCTCCGGGTAATGGCTTGCAAGCTACTGAAAATAATCGTTTTTTCTAGCCACAGAATAATCGGCGCCCGCGTCATCGTTTCTCTTTCGGATTCCTGATTGCATTCTGCAAGGCTTTCGGGAAGGATCCCCGCAAAAAGAATTGCGTTCTGCAATTCAGTCTTCGATTCCGGCTCCGGCATCTCGCGAACCCGTCTCCACGCGTCCTGTGATCACACCGCCGAGACCGCAGTAAGTACCTGATTAGAAAGGCTATGTGCCGCTTTCCTCGAATTCGGTGAGCCGTCCTCCGACGATTCTGGCACGGCAGTTGCAGTGGCTGTTTGGATTCTTTTACAGCCATGGCCGTCATGACCACACATTTGCTGAACAATTACCGGCGACGATCCGGTCGAGATTTTGGGAGCGCGCCAGCGTCGATGGTGCTGCGTTGGCGTCTCTGGCGAGGCCTGCAGCAGTTCATCGCCGCCTGCCTGCTTTTAATGAGCCTGCCGCTTCTGGTCGTTATGTATGTCCTCGTGAAAATCTCTTCGCGCGGACCGTTTCTTTATTCACAGCAGCGGCCTGGCTATCGGGGCGCAACGTTTACCGCCTACAAAATACGAACGATGACGGTGGGGGCGGATCGCGATCCGACTCTGGCGCACGCCGTGACCTCCGACTGTCCGGAGATCACCCGAGTCGGGCGAGTTCTCCGCGATCTGAAACTGGATGAACTGCCGCAGCTCTGGAATGTCGTTCGCGGCGAGATGGTATTCGTCGGTCCCCGACCCATAGCGCCAAGCCTGCAGGAGTACCTGGAGAGCCACATTCCGGATTTCGGGATCCGCCTGTCGGCACCGCCGGGGCTCACCAGTCTTGGCCAGGTATGTATTGACGAGAACGAGTCGCCCGAAAATGTCGTCCAGGACTGGTCGGTTCGTTTCGAGGGGGAACGTCACTACCTCGCGAATCGCTCCATCGTGTACGACCTCGTGATCATCGGCATGACGGTCGTCTACTGCCTGCGCAAAGTCTGGCGTCGCCTTGCTGGGCCCAGAATGCAGGGGGTCAGCGTCATCCCGGCACTGTTCATCGCCACCGCAATGTTGCTCAGCGGCTGTGCCCCGACCCTTTCAACGGAGGATATGCAGGAGTCCACCTACGGGTTGACCCGCTCGATTCCCGTTGAACTGATGGCCGAAGGGGCCCCTGTCACAGATCACGAAATAATCTCGGTCGAAACTATTCCACGCGGGGAAAGCCATCCGCTCTACAGGCTGGGAAGTGGCGACCGGCTGGCCATCAATGTCTTTGGCGAGTCGGGGATGGACAACCTGATCGTCCAGATCGACGGATCCGGCGAAATCCAGCTCCCCATGGTGGAGCGGGTTGAAGCGGCCGGGTTGTCAGTGAACGAGTTGCAGACCCGCCTCAAGGAAGAGTACGCAGAACACTTCATCGAGCCCTGGGTAGTGGTTCAGCTGCACGAGCCCCTGAGCCGTCCGCTGTATCTGCTGGGCGAGTTCAATCGTCCGGGCATCGTGCACATGACTGCCGACATGAACCTGATCCAGGCTCTCGGGGCCGGCGAAGGATTGTCGGAAAGAGCCTACACGCGGGGCGCGCGATTGATTCGGGACGACCAGATCGCGGCGGTCGACATCAACTCCCTGCTCAACCGCGGCCGCATGGACCAGAATATCTGGCTGCAACCCAACGACACCATTTTCGTGCCCGGACTCGACGACCTGAGAATTTTCGTACTCGGCGCCGTCGCCCAACCCGGAGCAAAAGACGTCACCAACGGCCCGCTGACGCTTGCCGACGCTATCTCGAGGAGCGGCGGGCCCCGCCCGGCCCAGGCCAATCTTGAGGAGGTCCGCGTGATCCGCACTCACTCGCCGGTTTACGGCGAGCTGTTCGTGGTTGACTTCACGCGCATCCTGGATGGCCTAGCACCGGACATGCCCCTGGAGCCCGGCGACATCGTCTATCTGCCAGTCAACGGCATGGGCGGATGGAACGAGATCATCGCGGCGATCTCACCAACGATTCTCACAGTCAGTCGGGCCCTGGATCCCTTCGTCCTGGCGAAGGCCATTTCGGACGATTAACAGCAGGAGGTAATGATGATTTTCGCCACCGTAGGTACACAGCTGCCCTTCGACCGCCTGATCCTCGGGCTCGATCGATGGGCGGCATCCAATCGGCACGTCGAAGTGTTTGCACAGATCGGCCAGGGCGGATGGCAGCCCGATCACATCGACTGGGCCCGCGAGATAGACCCGCAGGAGTTTCGCGAACGCCTTCATCAGTGCGACACGGTCGTTGCCCACGCCGGCATGGGGACCATAATTTCGGCTATCGAGCTGGGCAAGCGGGTCATCGTGATGCCGCGGCGTGCCTCACTGGCAGAACACAGGAACGACCACCAGCTCGCCACAGCTGCTCGCCTCGGGCACCTCAAAGGCCTTGAAGTCGCACAGGACGCGGATGCCCTGACACAAGCCCTGGCCCGACGGACCGCTTGGCGACATGACGTCGCTGTCAGTGAACCTCATCCTCAGCTGATCGAGGCGATACGTCGTTTCGCAGGACTCCGGGCAGCATGAGCGGCGGCGACCTTACCTTATCGCGAGCTGCGCGGATCGATCAGGATACCCGAGGGGGCGCTGCCTCTCATGGAGAGCTGCAACGCACGCCGTTTGCCGGGGCTCTGAGCTGGCTGTACAAGGCTCTGGGCCGCCTTGGCGCAACCGCCGGACGGCGCTTGCTGTTTCGAGTGCTTCGTCGGCTAGAAGGCGGGGAAATGCGCTCCGGCACGCTGCGCAGCATCATGGCGCGATATCACGGGATCGAAATCGGCGCCCACAGCTACGGGTGTTTCGACCCCGTGCGTTTTCCG
>JASFOT010000370.1:0-3021 GCA_050116375.1 Gammaproteobacteria bacterium
GACCAACTTCCTGGCCTCTCAGCGGTATTAATAAATGCAGGGACGCAAAAATTCGAGAGAGCCAATGGGGGACCACGAAGACTACTGGACCTGGGCGAGGAGCCATCGACTATTGATAGCCCTTGTCGTTTACGCCGGCGCCGGTTGGGTGGCGGTGGCGGTCTTGGCGGGCGTCCGTGAGTACGCGGGCCTGCCGGAGAATCTGGATAACGGTTTTATCGCGGTATATCTGGCTGGATTTGTGGCAATGATCACCTTGTTGAAAACCCATATCGCCGGCGGAGGCCCTCCCATCCTGCACGCGCTGCGGGTCGTTTCGGTTGTCCTGATGTTCGCGGCCAGTGGCCTGCTGGTGGCCCACTGGCTCAACCCGCACAGTGCCCTGGCGACCCCCCCGTCGGTGAGTACCTATAGCCCGGCCCAACCGATCGCTGAGGGCCCGGCAACTTCCAGTGACGGATGTATAGACCCATCAATAAATAAATAAAAACAATACTATATAGTTTTTATTTAATGTGATTTATCCGTATAGCCAAACCCCTGGATGCCCTCACCGGGTTATTTGTGCTCCAGTTCAGCCGCTGGCTCCCGGTCACCCTGGTATGGGTGCTGAAACAGACTTGTCGCGGTGAGCTATCAATCCTGCACTCATCTCGGTTATTGTTACCCGGGGTCCGCTCGATAAGGGAATGCAGTGGACGGGGTTTCTAACACCAGCCAGCGCGCCCGAACCGTCCGATTCTGGACGGCCCTGATCATTTATGCCGGCGCCGGCTGGGCAACGGTCGAGGCGCTTCTGGCCGTCCGGGAGCACTTCGTTTTGCCCCGAACCATGGACAAAGTCGTCATCGGCCTGTTTATCGCCGGGTTTGTCGCCACCATCATTTTGCTGAAAACCCGGGTCGCCAGCTCGACCCATGCCATCCTGCAGGCGTTCAGGGCCTTTGCGGTAGTCCTTCTCCTGGCCGCCCTCGCCCTGCTGGTGGCCTACTGGCTGGAACCGGAGGCTGCCGGCGTCGTTGCCGCGCAGATCGTTGAACAGGGCGCGTTCCCCGGAGACCTTTCTCCCGGCCACCCGCTGCGGACTCTGTGAGCGGCTCGCTTGCGGTATTCAGGGCGGCTGTTTGACCGTGGGCCGGAGCGCCCCTAGCATCTGATCATCACCTTCCGGAGCGTATGCCTGATGACCTACTGTCTTGCGGTAACCGTTGACGACGGCCTGGTTTTCGCCTCGGACTCCCGAACCAATGCCGGTGTCGATCAGATATCGACTTTCTCCAAGATGCATCGCTTTCTCGGCAACGGAGAGCGAGTCTTCGTCCTCCTGTCCGCCGGCAACCTGGCCACGACCCAGGCGGTGGTAACGCGATTAAAGCGGGATATCGAGAAGGGGGCCGAAAAGAGCCTCGCCACGGTAGAGCACCTCTCCGAAGCCGCGGAATATGTGGGCGAGATCAATCGCGAGGAGCAGAAGAAACATTCGGTGGACAAGAAGGAGGGCTTCAAGCCGGACGCGAGCTTCATCCTCGGAGGCGAAATCGCCGGCCGGCCGCCGTCGATCTTTCACGTCTACCCGGAAGGCAATTTTATCCGCGCCGCGGAACGGACCCCCTTCCTGCAGATTGGCGAGCTGAAATACGGAAAGCCTATTCTCGACCGGATTATCAGCGCGGACATGGACCTGGAGGACGTGGCCCGCTGCGCCATCGTGTCCATGGACTCCACCATGCGCAGCAACGTCACCGTAGGCCCGCCCATCGAAGTCTTGATCTACCGCTCGGGCACCATGGAGCCGGGACGCCATGTCGTGCTGGGCGAGGATGACGAGTATTTGCGAACGCTCCGGGTGGCCTGGCAGGAAAGCCTGCGGAAAGCCTTCAATGAACTGCCGAAATTGCGCCGACTGACGGCGTCGGTACGACTCGTCGATGAACAAAAATAAGTTTCTCGATGACGATATCCGATAGAACGAAAGGATAGGCGTCGTCCACGCCCATACTTCGGTTCAACTCGTTCAGGACGACCGAGAAATCCATCCAGGCGTCCATCCACTGATTGGATTCCCTGGAAGTATCCGGGGCCGACGCCATATCCCAGCACACCGCGGTTTCCAGCGTGTCCCGGATGTGCAGGTAATGGGCCCATGTCTCGGCCCAGTCTTCCCAAGGGTGGGATGATGCGTAACGGCTGACGTAGCGACCCTGCCAGCCGCTGCCCGCCACGTGGTTATCGTAATAACTCTTCAGGGCGCTGTCGTAGTCTTCCCGCTCGTCGCCGAACAACCCACGAAACTCGCTGAGGATGTCCGGATAAGCCGCCACCAGCGGATCGAAATAGAAATGTGCGCTTTCATGGCGGAAATGCCCCAGCAGCGTGCGGTATCGCTCCTGCATATCCTCCCGGACCGCGTGCCGGACAGAGTCTTCCGCCTCGGCCACGTTGATGGTGATCGTCCCGCCCATGTGCCCGGTGAACACAAACGACTCGCTCACGTTCGGATTGGTCCGCTTGTCTTCCAGGAACCGGAAGGTCATCGATTTACCGTCCGGGAACTGAAGCGGCAATCCCAGTGAAAGCAGGGTATAGATGAGTCTCCGCTTGGCGTTTTCCAGCCGACCCCACAATAGCCGGTTCCTGCCGGATTCCAGCGCCGGAATAACTTCGTTAAGGCTGCAGGAAACGCAGTACTCTGCACCGCTATCGGCCGGCACGAGCCAGTTGCAGATGTCATGATCCGGCCGGTTCTTGCACTGGTGGAACTCACCTGCCGGATAGTCTCCCGCGGGCCGATACCGCCCACCGCCGCTGACCTCCAGTGACAGCAGCTGCAGCGAGCCCGGGTCAAAGCCCAGTGGCCGACTGCAGGCAATGCAGTAGGTGCTTCCGAAAAAGGCCGGGCTGCCGCAGGCGCAGAAAAAACGCTTCATGCAGCAGATTCCAGGCCAAACCAGGTGCGATAAATCGCCATGTGTGTCACGCCAAGCTCCAGCTGCACCATGTCGATCCACTCGTGGAGACCCG
>JASFOT010000371.1:0-3021 GCA_050116375.1 Gammaproteobacteria bacterium
CGATGCCGCCGCCGACGCCGGTCTTGGAGGGCAGCCCGGCCGTCATCGACCAGTAGCCGGATCCGTCATAGAAACCCGCCGTGAGCATGATCGCCAGCAGCTCCGGTACGTATGCCTCTTCGATCATCCGTTTGCCGGTCTTTGGATTCACGCCACCGTTGGCGAGGGTGGCGCCCATGATCGCCAGATCTTTGGTGGTGACGCCGACCGAGCACTGCTTGGTATAGACCCGGAGCGCTTCCTCGGGATCCGAATAGAAACGTTCGTAGTTGTACAGATTGTTGGCGATGCCCCGATTGCTCCAGGCGGTCTCATACTCGGAGTTGTACACTTCCTCCAGCAGCGGCAGCTCCTCGCCGGCGAAACCCTCCAGATTCTCGTGGACCATCTTCCAGCGCTCTTCCTCGCTGGTGGCTTTCACCATGCTTACCGAGGCCATGGCGCCGGCGTTCACCAGCGGGTTGACCGAGCGGGCTTTCAGGATCTCGATGGCTATCTTGGAGTTGAATGGCAGGCCGGTGGGCTCCACGCCGATCTTGTCGACGATGGCCTGAGGTCCGCCGTACTGCTGCATCACCAGGGCGGCGGTAAACGGCTTCGACGTCGATTCGATGGCGAAGCGGTAGTCCACGTCACCCGCCGTGTAGACGGTCCCGTCCGGGAACGCGATCGCCACGCCGAACAGCTCGGAAGGGATAGTGGCCAGGATCGGGATGTAGTCGGCATTCTTGCCGTCCTTGAGGTCCTTGAATTTCGTATGGGCCTCGTTGACGAGCTGCTGCATGTCCGTCTTCGCCAGATCGGGTGTCGCCGGGAGCGACGTATCCCGGGCGTCAGCCGTGGCGCAGGCGCCAAGGTTGACGGCTACCAGCGCCACGATGGCTGCGAGAGCCAGGAAAGGAGGTTGATAACGGTTCGGATTCTTCATCGCCATGTCCTCTTCAATGACTGCCAATTTGTCTGTCCAGGCCGCCTGCCCGCCGTGGTCCGCCCACCGTCATATCCCCGGGGCCCCCTCGGCGTCGGGGCGACCATGACGGATCGGCCGATCAGGGGCAAGATCGGAGCCGCGCTGCGCCCTCAGTGGTGGTAGCCGCCAGCCTCCTCCTCGGAGAGAGGGCGGGAGACCGGGTGGGCCTTGAAATAGTCCAGGCACCGCTCGATGTCCTCCAGCAGCAGGCTGGCCAGATCGCGACTGACCCCGTGGCGCACCAGGATCCGCTGGATGACCACGTCCTGGACGTTGGCCGGCAGCGAGTAGGCCGGCACCTGCCAGCCGCGGGACCGGAGCCGGTCCGCCAAATCGTACAGGGTGTAGCCGTGGGTGTCGTAGCCGTCCTTGATCTTCCAGGCCAGCGCCGGGATGCCGGATTTCATGTCGCCGCCGTAGATCATCTCGAAGGGCCCCATCTTGCTGATCTCGTCCGCCAGGTACTGGGCAGTCTCGTAACAGGCGGTATGCACCTTGCGGTAGCCTTCCTTCCCAAGTCTCAGGAAGTTGTAGTACTGGGCCACGATCTGTCCGCCGGGACGGGAGAAATTCAGCGCGAAGGTGGGCATGTTGCCGCCCAGGTAGTTGACGTTGAACACCAGGTCCTCGGGCAGATCTTCCTTCTCCCGCCACACGACCCAGCCGCAGCCGAGCGGCGCGAGCCCGAATTTGTGGCCCGAGGTGTTGATCGACTTCACCCGGGGTAGCCGGAAGTCCCACTCGAGTTCCGGCGCGCAGAAAGGAGCCAGGAACCCGCCGCTCGCGCCGTCCACGTGGATCGGGATATCCAGGCCGGTGTCTTTCTGCAGCTTGTCCAGCGCGTCCGAGACCGCCTTCACCGGCTCGTAGGCGCAGGTGAACGTGACGCCCAGGGTGGGCACGACGCCGATGGTGTTCTCGTCGCAGCGCTTGATGACTTCTTCCGGTGTCATCAGGTAGCGGTCTTTATCCATCGGAATCTCGCGCAGCTCCACGTCCCAGTAACGCGCGAATTTGTGCCAGCAGATCTGGACCGGACCGGTGATCATGTTGGGCTTGTCGGTGGGCTTGCCGGCTGCCCGCATCTTCTCGCGCCAGCGCCATTTCATTGCCATCCCGCCGAGCATGGCTGCCTCGCTGGAACCCGTCGTGGAGCAACCGGTGCCGGGATAAGGGTCCGGGGAATTCCACAGGTCGGCGAGCATGTTCACGCAGCGCGCCTCCAGCTCGGCTGTCTGGGGGTACTCGTCCTTGTCGATCATGTTCTTGTCGATGCATTCGGCCATCAACTTGGCGATCTCGGGCTCCACCCAGGTCTGGCAGAACGTCGCCAGGTTCTGCCGCGAATTGCCGTCCATCATCAGCTCGTCGTGGACCACCTGATAGGCGTTGCGCGGACTGTGTTCGCCCTCCGGAATCTTCGTCTTCGGCATGGCCTTGGCGAGGTCAGAAGTGGAGTAGACGGATTCGATGGTTTCGTCGCGGGGGTCCTTCATGAGCTGCTCCTGGATCGATAATTGAAAAGCTTTGCCTAGAGGCCTCCGGGCATCGAGAGTTCGGTGCGGTGTCAGCGCCTGGGGCGCGCTACTCTCGAGCTTTGCCCGGCCGAGCGAACTTGGCCGATGGAAATTCCCAGCCGATCTCCGGTACGATTCCCGGACGTGTCTACTAGACAATATAGGTGCCGTGGCCCGACCGGTCTTGACATCTGGTGCCATCGGCTCGAACCTTCATCGTGCGGAAAGATTCACGTCTGGGTCCCGTGCCGGGAACTCGTGATCCGAACCGGCTCCCGGGCAGAACACTCTGGTACAAATCGAATCTGTCGGAGCCACCGGATGGCGCACGGGGCAGGAAAATGAAGGCGTTTCCGTTGACCAGGGTTACCACTCTGGCCGGCTATGTTAGTACTCTGATCAAGGTCGGCGCGCCGGTGGATGCGGGGCTCAGGCGGGCCCGGTTGCCGGTACTGTTCGACGAGCGTCCCGACGCCTGGGTGCCCTTCCGGCAACTCCGTAAGTTCATATCCGACATGGCATACCGGGAGGGGA
>JASFOT010000372.1:0-3018 GCA_050116375.1 Gammaproteobacteria bacterium
AGGTGCATGTCGGCGGCTCGGCCTCCTGGCAGGATCCGAACGACGACTGGCGCGTGCGGGCACGGCCCGAGACGCATCTCACGGGCGTCCGGCTGGTGGATACGGGCACCCTTGACGATATCGATAACGTCGTGACCTTCGGCTTCGAGGGCGCCTGGGTGCTGGGTCCCTTCTCCGTCCAGGGCGAGTGGATGCAGCAGACGGTGAACCGGGACTCCGGGGACGAGCCGGACCTGACGGGCTGGTACGTTTACGGCAGCTGGTTCATCACCGGCGAGAGCCGATCCTACAAGGGCGGCAAATTCGGCCGCACCAAGGCCAGCAACGCCTGGGAACTGGCGGCCCGCTACAGCAACATGGATCTGGAAGACAGCAGTATCCTGGGCGGTCAGCAGGACGTCTACACGGTGGGACTGAACTACTACGTGAATCCCTACCTGCGGTTCATGCTCAACTACGTGTATGCGGACGCCAGCGACGTCACGGGGCAGATCGACAATCCTGACGGCAGCCCCGGGCGCTTCGACGACTCGCCCGGCGCCATCGCCTTCCGCGTGGCCATGGACTTCAAATAAGCTCGCGATCAGCCATTTCGTGATGCTGAGAACGGCCCCGCCTGTCGGGGCCGTTTTTGTTTCGTTAAATCCCGCCGGCAGCACATTTATAATATGCAGCCAGCAAGGAGAAAGGGCATGACCATGCGTACCGAGGAAATCACTCATCATTATTCGCGACAGTTCAACGAGGAACTGGAGACGCTGCGGAGCAACGTGCTCGAAATGGGCGGGCTGGTGGAGGAGCAGCTGCGGCGCGCGCTCAAGGCCCTGGTCAAAGGCGACAGCGATCTTGGCGAGCAGGTGGTGGAGGACGACTTTCGGGTCAATCGGATGGAGGTCTCCATCGACGAGGAATGCAGCCAGATCATCGCTCGCCGGCAGCCGACGGCGGGGGACCTCCGGCTGATCATCACCATCATCAAGACCATCACCGATCTGGAAAGAATCGGTGACGAGGCGGAAAAGATCGGTTTTCTGTCTTCAAAACTGGCTGCCGAGGAGAGGCCCCAGAATCGTTACCGGGAGCTCAAGCACATGGGAAAGATGGTGCGGGAGCAGCTTCACAGCTCACTCGATTGTCTGGCCCGTCTCGACAGCGGCAGGGCACTGGAGATCGCGAAGGAAGACAGCATCGTGGACGAGGAGTACGAAGCCATCATGCGCCAGAGCATCACGCACATGATGGAGGATCCCCGCACGATAGGGCGGCTGCTGGATACCCTGTGGGTAGCCCGCGCGCTGGAACGAATCGGGGACCACGCGGTCAACATTTGCGAGTATGTGGTGTACCTGGTGCACGGGAAGGACATCCGGCATTTGGGTACCGACGCCGCCATCGCCGAGGAAATTGCGTCGAATGAATGAACTGGTATTGCCAGCCGGGACCCGCTGGCTGGGGCTGAGTCGACGGAAGATCAACGCCCTGGGCGCCCTGGCCTGTGGCGGCATGATGGGGTTTGCCCTGTTCGCCCAGCACGTCATGGGCCTCGAGCCCTGTCCGCTTTGTATTCTCCAGCGAGTCGGCGCTCTTGGACTCGGACTGGTTTTCCTGCTGGCCGCATTGCACAACGCAGGCCCTGCAGGCGCCCGCATATGGGGGATCGTTATCCTGCTGACCGCTGGCCTGGCAGGGTCTGTCTCCGCCAGGCACGTATGGCTGCAGAACCTGCCGGCGGACCAGGTGCCGGCCTGCGGACCCGGCCTGGATTACATGCTGGATGTATTCGGCTTCACCGAGGCCATGTCCATGGTATTCGCGGGTTCGGGGGAATGCGCCGAAGTGGTATGGCGCCTCCTCGGGCTCAGCATGCCGGCCTGGGTGCTCATTTGTTTCGCGACGCTCGGGATAGCGGGCTTTCTGCTGAACTGGCGGCTGGCCAGGTCAGCGACCTAGGATATTTTCCAGCGCCCGTCGGTACACGTTTTTGAGGCGATCCAGATCCTCCACGGGGGTCCGCTCGTCCACCTGGTGGATGGTCGCGTTCAGCAGTCCCACTTCCACAACCTGGGCGCCGCTCGGGGCGATGAATCGTCCGTCGGAGGTGCCGCCGCCGGTGGACATCTGCGGGACGATGCCCAGCTCGTCTTCAACCGCGTCCCTCACGGCCGTAGTGAGCTGCCCCTCCCCGGTCAGGAAGGGACGCCCCACGTCCCGCCACATGATCCGATAGTCCAGTCCGTGACGGTTCAGGATTTCCTCGATCCGGCCCTGGAGGCCCTCCATGGTCTGCTCGGTGCAGTAGCGGACGTTGAATCTGACCTGGCACTCGCCGGGGATGACATTCATGGCTCCGGTGCCGGCCGCGATGTTCGTGGCCTGGAAACTGCTGGGCGGGAAAGCCTCGTTGCCTTCGTCCCAGTGGACCTCGATGAGTTCCTTCAGGGCGGGCGCCAGGTCGTGGAGGGGATTGCGAGCCTTGTCCGCGTAGGCCACGTGTCCCTGCTTGCCGAGTACCGTCAGCTCTGCGCTGAGCGATCCCCGGCGTCCGATACGGATCACGTCGCCAAGCGTTTCGCTGCTGGAAGGCTCGCCGATGATGCACATGTCGATGTGCTCGCCGCGGTCATTCAGTCGTTCGATGACGGCCCTGGTGCCGTCGACGGCGATACCTTCCTCGTCGCTGGTGATCAGGAACGCCAGTGAGCCGTCAGGGTCCGTTCGGGCCGCCAGGTATTCCTCGCAGGCAACGATCATCGCCGCCAGTGCCGATTTCATATCCGCCGCGCCGCGGCCGTACAGCCACCCGTTTTCCTCGGTCGGTGTAAAGGGCGGGTGGCGCCAAAGGCTCTCTTCTCCGGTCGGCACCACGTCGGTGTGACCGGCGAGGCAGAGCAGCGGCCGGGCAGAACCCCGTTTTGCCCACAGGTTGGTCACGTCTCCGATCTGCATGATCTCCACCTGGAAGCCGAGATCATCGAGACGCTTCGCGAGTACCTCCTGACAGCCGGCATCGTCAGGGGT
>JASFOT010000373.1:0-3008 GCA_050116375.1 Gammaproteobacteria bacterium
TCGAGTGCTTCGTCGGCTAGAAGGCGGGGAAATGCGCTCCGGCACGCTGCGCAGCATCATGGCGCGATATCACGGGATCGAAATCGGCGCCCACAGCTACGGGTGTTTCGACCCCGTGCGTTTTCCGCCCGGTACGCGGATCGGTCGCTACGTCTCTGTCGGGCCCGGTGTCGAGGCATATCGCCGCAACCACCCGCTCGATCGCCTGTCGCTCCATCCCTACTTCTACAACCCGGCTTGCGGTGCAGCGAAATCAGCCGACGTTCCTACCGCGAACCTCGAGATCGGCGCCGACGCCTGGATCGGCGCCCGCGCCCTCATCCTGCCTGGCTGCCGCCGAATCGGTCGGGGTGCCGTTATCGCTGCGGGGGCTGTTGTAACTCGCGATGTGCCGGATTACGCGGTAGTCGGCGGAAATCCCGCTCGCCATATTCGCTATCGGCTTGCCCCGGGGGCAATCGAGGCGGCGGAACGCAGCCAGTGGTGGCTGAAGCCCCCAGGCTGGCTGGCGCGGCACTACAACATGACCTGCGCCTGGGCGGAGAGTCTCAACGACCACGGCAGCGGTGAAAATGATGAATCGTGATCTTATCAGCGTGGTTATCCCCGCACATGATGAGGAGGCGGTAATCCAGCGCACTCTCGGCGCACTGCTGCGCAGCGCGGATCCCGGCGAGTTCGAGGTCATCGTTGTCTGCAACGGATGCAGTGATGCCACAGCGGAAATCGCGGCAAGAGAATCCGGCGACGTCGTCGTGATCGAGCTGGACGAGGCGTCCAAGACGGCCGCCGTCAATGCCGGGCTGCAGGCCGCGCGGGGTCGCGCGGTCATCCTGCTCGATGCCGACGTCGAGCTGGAGACTCCGTCGGCCAGAGCCATGGTCGATGCCCTTAGCTGCCCGGGGGTAGAAGTCGCGATCGGTCACATGGATGTGGATACCCGTGGGGCGGACCCGATCGTCCGCGCCTTCTACCGGGTCTGGATGCATCATCCCTATCTGCGGCGCGGCAAGTTCGCTGCGGCGATCGCCCTGTCCCGGGACGGAATGGAGAGAGTCGGCTCCATCCCGCCCGTTACCGCCGACGACACCTACCTGCGGCGTCTGTTCCCGAGAGATCGGGTGGCCACAGTGGGATCGGTTCGCTACAAGGTTCGTGCGCCGCGCACGGCCTGTTCGCTTCTGCGGGTGCGATCGCGCAGCTATCGTGGCACGCGTGAATTGTCCGGCTACACGGATTCAGCCGGGCAATATCGCGGCGAGGCCGGCGGCTTGCTGCGACGACTGCTCACCAAACCGGCCCTCTGGCTTTACGTCCCCGTTTATGTCGCTGTTGTCCTGGCAGCTCGCGGCCTGTCCTACCGAAATTCAGGGGCGCGCTGGGAGCGCGACCTGACTACCCGCTCGGCGGTGACGGAATAAGGAGCGGCAGGTGACTACCCCGGCGAGAGACGATAGTGCGGAGCTGCAGCCCACCAGGGTTGGCAGCCCCATGCTCGCTCAGGTACGCGACTTCATCGATGCCGACGAAGCGCCTCCGGCTCTCGACCCTATCGGCATCGCCCGCCGTGCTTTGCGAGGTCGGGAGCGTCGGGTAGCCCTTATGACGTTACTGGTCGCATTGCTGGCCGCAATAATTGCTTACCTCGCCATCAAGCCGAGCTACCAGAGCTCCGGCATGCTGCGCGTGCTGCCCCGTGAGGGCAAGATCCTCTATTCCGACTCCGATGACAGTCGGCTCCGCCTTTACGATGCTTTCGTGACGGCAGAGATGCAATTGCTGACGTCACGTCCCACCCTGGAAGCCGCGCTGCAACACCTGCAGCTGGATCATGATCAGTCATTCCCACTTCCGGATAACGTCGGCGACCTGGCTGCCATGATTACGGTCAGCGGCAAGAAAGGACTGATCTCCCTCGCGGCTAGGAGTGGCAACCCGCGGCTCTCGGCGGCCACCGTCAATTCGGTAATCGCCGCATACGAGGAAAACAACGAGGCGGCCCGCCGCAGACACTACGATGTCCGGCGCGAGGAACTCCGGTCGCGGGAACTCGAGCTGGAAAAAGCCCTGGCCGAACTGAACGTCCAGTATCTCGACATTGGAGTCGAACACGACGCGGGCACACTATCGAAGGCGCATGTGGCCAAGACCGCACAGCTCGAGGTGATCGAGGAGCGCCTGGCGGAGCTGGATAACACCATTGTCCAACTGCAGTCCACCGGAGGCGTCGGGGGTGACCTGGGGAACGCGGTCGAGATCCAGCGCGCTACGTTGCTTGACCAGGCCATGGCTGACATGACCTACGAGCGCGCCCAGCGGCTCGCCGCCCTGGCGACGCTGGAGGGGCGCTATCGGCCGTCGCACCCGAAATTGCGCGCCGCCAGGGGGGAGCTGGAAGTCCTCGAGGACGCCATTTCCGAACGCAGGGACCAGATCGCGATGCTCGGCAAGGCAGGGGCACTGATGGGCAACAGTTCCGCTGCCGAAGAGGAGTCCGTGGAGGAGCTGCAAACTGTCAGGGATAATCTGATAGCACGCCGTAAGACCGTGCGTTCCGAAGCGGCAGATCTCAACACCAAGCTGATCCTCATCCGGGGGATCGTGACCGAGAAGAGTCGTCTGGAAGAGCTGCTGAAGGAAACGAAGCGTGCTCTCGATGAAGTTCTGGTGGAGAGCCAGAACGATCTGTCGCGGGCGATCGAGATCATCGCTCTCGGCAAGGTCCCCGACGGCCCGATCGAGGACAAACGCAAGCCGGCAGCGCTGGGGGCCTTCGTGTTCGGAGGCCTGGGTACGCTGGGCTTCGTCATCGGGGGATGCCTGTTGGCAGGCCGCGTACGTTTTTCCGACGACCTGGATCCAAAAAGCAACGAAACGCTGGCAGCCGTCATACCCGAGCATAAAGATCCTCGCAGCAGCTTTGTCGAAGCGGCGCTCAAGCTGCGCAATGAACTGGATCTTCGCTGGCCGCAGCGGGAGTCTACTTCCCTCGCTGTGGGCGTCGTCGG
>JASFOT010000374.1:0-3008 GCA_050116375.1 Gammaproteobacteria bacterium
TTTGAGACCGCCGTGGGTGAGCACCAGGAAAAGTATCGCGACAGCCAGGATGCCTATGATCAGATAATTGATCTTCTGTCCGGTCCGGGAGGTGATCGAGCTCTTGGGCTCGACTTCCGTGGTTTTCTTCAGGCCTTCCGGTGTGAGCTCGAATGCCCAGGCGAATATGACGGCGATGGGGAACAGGATCGCCAGCACGACAACTACAAAGGTGACCGTCCATTCCGGCAGCTGGAGCGCAGGAAATACTGTCTCCGCTACCTGAATCAATAGCCAGGATGCGATCAGATAGACCGTTGCGACCCTGAATACGTTGCGACGCCGGAGCTCGCTCAGCAAGCCGCCCGGACGGCGGGCGTCACCGCTCATACACATGCCCCGCAGATAAAAACGCGGTTAGGCTAGCAGATGCCGGCAGGTGACGCACCGAATACAACGGGTTGTCTCCGCGCTCAACGGCGATTGCTCTGCCGGCTGGCGTAGAATCACTCCTGATGTTCTGACCAGGGCCCGCCGGGTTCGTTTGCCAATGGATTCAATCTCGCGTCGCATTCTGGGTTCGGAGTACCGCCTGCGGTTGATACTGAAGCATCCTCTGGCATTCCTCCTTCGTGTCTGGCGGGGGATGCGGCGTAACCAGGTATTCCTGATGGCCGGCGCTATCGCCTACAACGCCCTTTTGAGCCTCGTGCCCTTCGTCGCACTGATTCTGCTGGGGCTCTCGTATTTCGCCGATGAGGACGAGTTGCTACAGACCCTCCGGGATGCCATCGAGGCAATGATCCCGGGCCAGTCCGACGTGGTGATCCTTCAGGTTCGCGGCCTGCTGGAGGGCAGGGAAGGTCTCGGCTGGGTGGCTATGGGCCTGCTGATTATTTTCAGCGCATCCGCCTTCCTGGTGCTCGAAAGAGCGCTGGAACGGATTTTCGAGCACCGGGTCCAGATCCATCGGCGGCACATTCTCGTGTCGGTCGTGATCCCGTACCTGTATATGCTGGTACTGGGGCTCGGGCTGATCGGGCTGACCATCCTCACGGGAGTCGTTACCGGATTCGAGCAGCGTCTTCCGGAGACGCTCTGGGGCCTGGAATTCAGGGAAAGCTTTACTTCCGGGCTCGGCTTCATTTCCGTGTTCATGTTCCAGGTGGCGCTGATGACTTCGTTTTACCTGGTGCTGCCGATTGGTCGCATCAGCGTGTCTGCGGCACTGGCCGGAGGACTATTTGCGGCGACGCTCTGGGAGGTGATTCGGCGCATCCTCTCCTGGTATCTGTCAACGGTATCCATCGTGAACGTGGTATACGGATCGCTGGGCGCGGCCATCGTGGCGCTTCTCCTGCTCGAGGTCGGTGCCGTTATCCTGCTGGCAGGCGCCCAGTTCATTGCCGAATACGAGAGATTCGTACACCGCGAGCGGTTTCGGCCAAAACCGGGCGCCGATCCCTGACGGCCTGCGTTAGAATCGCCCCATGGGGACAGAAGAGAAGCGATAAATGGAAGCCCCGGTCCCGATAAGCGTGCGCAAGACGGATCTGGTGACGCTGTTCCCGACCTTCGTCTGGCGCACCCAGTTGGCGGAGGAGACGTATGTCCCCATCAATCAGGGGCTGATGTCTCTTCTGGAGCAGCTTGTCGGAGACACGTCCCTTGGACAGGGAGCCAAGCTGCAGACCGAGCAGACGCTGCATTTGCGTCCGGAAATGGCTCCGCTGGTGAGAATTGCGAACGGTGCCGTGGACAGCGTGCTGGATTTTCTCAAGGTTCAGCACGAAGGGTTCAAGATAACGGGCTGCTGGGCAAACCTCGGGGCCCCGGGATCTCCGCACAAGATGCACAGCCATCCGAACAACTTTCTCAGCGGCGTTTACTATGTGGTCGCTCCGGAAGGCGGGAATTCGATTACTTTCCACGATCCGCGCCCGCAGCCGGCCATCATCGCTCCGCCGAAGTCGGAAATGGTGGCCGCTAATGCGGGTAAGGCAGATCTCAAGGTGGCAGCCGGTGACCTGGTGATTTTCCCGGCCTGGCTCTTCCACTCCGTGCCGGTGAACAGGAGTTCGGCCAACCGGGTCAGTATCGCTTTCAATTTCATGTTCACACATTTCGAGGATCTGATGAGCCCGCCCCAGTGGAAGGGGCGACTCAAAGTGTCAGAATAAGGGGGCGGTCCACCGGCTTTGCAGCCCGCGGCTGGTGTCCGTCTGGCAGTGCCGACGGGAGAAATTCAGATGCAGTGTCCGAAATGCGCCCACGATATGGAGAAAGTGACGTTCGAGAACGTCGAGGTTGATCGTTGCAAGCTCTGCAAGGGCATATGGTTCGACGCCCTCGAACACGAGGTCCTCAAGAACATCAAGGGCTCCGAGGTCGTCGACGTCGGCGATTCCGAAGTCGGGGAACTCTTCAACAGGGAAGGGCAGGTCGACTGCCCGGTCTGCAAGGTGCCCATGCTGCGGATGGTGGACAAGGACCAGGCCCACATATGGTACGAGGGCTGCCCGGTTTGCTACGGGGTGTTCTTCGACGCCGGCGAGTTCCGCGACTTCAAGTTCTTCACCCTGATGGACCTCGTTCGCCGTTTCCGGGTCCGGGCCAGAAAATAACGGGCCGCGCCTGTCCCTGGCGCGGCCTGGCCCGCATCAGTCGCAGGCGCTCACTATGAAGGCGATGGCCCGATCGAGGCTCGGGAACGTGTAGTCCTTCTCGAGTTCCTCGTAGGCGGGTTGACGCCTGATCTGTCGGTCCCGCAGGATGAAGCTGTTGCGCATGGTCCCTCGCTCGTCGAAGCTCAGCTTCAGGTGTAGTTTCAGTTCGCGATCTTCGCCGACTCGCACGAAGATGGCCCGTTCTCCTTTCTCCACGGTGACTGCGGTGTAACCGGCAAATCTGTCGCCGAGCTGGATGGCCGCAGAATCCAGGGCCTGGAGCACCCGCTGGGCCTTCCTTTCCCGCCATTCCAGTTCCAGGGATTTAAGGCGATTGTTAGTCGCCTCGATGTCAACCTTGCG
>JASFOT010000375.1:0-3004 GCA_050116375.1 Gammaproteobacteria bacterium
ATTGATGACGTCGTCAGACAGGGACGAAACGAAGGGAATGATCATGACCCCCATGACGAGCCCGGCCGCCAGCGCGCTCTCGGACGCCACGGTCAGTCCGATGCTTTCGCCGAAATTCCGGATCATCGGCGCCACCGTCAGGGCCGCGAAGAATCCGTAGACCACCGTCGGGATGCCCGCCAGGATCTCAAGTAATGGCTTCGCAACCGTTCGAACATGGCGCGGAGCATATTCCGCAAGGTAAATCGCCGTCATGAGCCCGATGGGCGCGGCCACCAGCATCGCGATCCCGGCGATCAAAAGCGTGCCCGTGAACAGGGGCACCGCACCGAAGGCACCGGAACCACCCACCTGGTCCACCCTGAGCGCGATCTGGGGACTCCATTCCAGACCAAAAAGGAATTCAGTAATGGGCACGGACCGGAAGAAACGGATGGACTCGAACAGGACGGACAGCACTATGCCGACCGTGGTAAAAATCGCGATGGTGGAGAATCCGATCAGAATCCACCTGAGAACGCTCTCGACCCGGTTGCGGGCCCTGAGACCCGGCGATATCAGCCGCCAGGCCCAGGCGAATCCAAGCCCCGCCAGGGCGACGATAATCGCCGTCCGCGTCCACCGAAAACCACGCTCCAGGGCCTCCCAGTGATCCGCGGCCGCGCGAATTTCCGGAGAAATCTCTCCGCTGACGATGTTGCCCGCAACCAGATTCTTGACGTCGTTCATGATCAGCCCGACCCGCTCCGGCGGTAGATCGAGCATTTCCGCCGGCAGATCCCGGACCACCATTTCCGTCAGTATCGTCGGCTCGAGGGATTTCCAGAGAAACAGGAGAAGCAGGGCCGGAAGCCCGACCCAGATGGCCGTGTAGAGCCCATAATGGCCCGGCAGGGAGTGAAGCGAGCGCACGCCGCCGTGGGTATCGGCCACCGAGAACGCCCGCCGCCGGCCCAACATGAACCCCGCCATGCTGAGAAGAGCGACAAGCAGCAGCAGCGTTGAAGCGTTCAACTACTATGCCCCCCTGACCAGAGCGACGTGCCCGCGCTGAGGCAGCAATGGTGCTCCGGCATGATTAATTCTTTTAGCTGATGAAGGCGGCGACGGCCGAAACGCCGCCGCCGCCCATTAATTACAACCCTGTACTCGCCAACAGGCTCTCGGCCCCTCAGTTGGAGGCGAGCTTGAGAGGCTGCAGGCTCTTGGCCGCCTTGGCAAACTCCGATCGCTCAGCCTCAGGCATCGGGATCAGCCCGCGCTCGGCCAGGTAGCCGTCGGGACCCCAGGCCTTGTCGCTGGTGAATTCCGCCAGATATTCCGGAATTCCCGGGATAACGCCCACGTGGGCCGCCTTGACGTAGAAGTAAAGCGGACGCGAAACCGGGTACTTGCCATCAGCGATGTCGTCGAAAGTCGGGGCCACGCCATCTACCGAATTACCCTTGAGCTTGTCGGCGTTCTGGTCGAGGAAGCTGAAACCGAAGACGCCAAGCGCGTTGGGGTTCGCCTGCAGCTTCTGGACGATCAGGTTATCGTTCTCGCCTGCCTCGATGTAGGCGCCATCCTCGCGGACGGTATGGCAGACGGCCTTGTAGGCCGACTTGTCCTGCCCCTTGAGCTCCTTGATCCAGGGGAAGGTCTTGCAGCCTCCCTCCATGGCCAGCTCGGCGAAGGCGTCACGGGTGCCGGAGGTCGGGGGCGGGCCCAGAACCTCGATCTTGACGTCCGGGAGACTGGAATTCACGTCCTTCCAGGTCTTGTGAGGATTGTCGATCAGTGAATCCACGCCGGTGGCGTCGCCGTTCGGAACCTTTTTGGCGAGCGCAAGGAAAATATCCCGCCGGCTGAGAGAGTAGGAATCTGCCTTCTTGTCGTTGGCCAGGACGATGCCGTCATAGCCGACCTTGACCTCGACGATATCCTTGACGCCGTTGCTGTTGCACAGCTCAACTTCCGTCGACTTGATACGCCGCGAGGCGTTGGTGATGTCCGGATGCTCCACGCCGACGCCGGCGCAGAAGAGCTTGAGACCGCCGCCCGAGCCGGTGGACTCGATCTTGGGCGTCTTGTAAGCCGTGCTGCGTCCGAAGTTTTCCGCGACCACGGTGGCGAACGGGTACACCGTGGAGGACCCTACGATAAAAATATAGTCGCGAGCGGACTGTGCACCGACAGATCCGCCTACGACCAGCGTTGCGACGGCTGCCGCCGCCAAGCCCTTTTTAATCACGTTAGCCTCCGTAAGCTATTGATTCAAAATAAAGCGGAGGCGAAAAAGCGGGGACGGCGTTCTGCCCCCCCCGAGTCGCTTCCGCCGCTGACCCGTTTTATACGCGGGGTTTGTTACGGAAATATGTCAGAGATTTTCGGGATTGCCAGTCGCCCACGATCCTTTGTTAAACTCAGCGGCTCGATCGCCGGGTATGGACGCCTGCTCTGATGGCCATCACACTCTTCGGAATCGCATCCTGCGACACCTGCCGCAAGGCCCGGCGTTGGCTGGATGAAAACGATCTCGCCTACCACTATCACGATATTCGTCGCGACGGTCTGCCGGCGACGGCGCTCAAAGACTGGGTGCGACGGGCCGGATGGGAGGCGGTGCTGAATCGGCGCAGCGCCACGTGGCGCCGCATCCCGGACGTGGACCGCAATATTGACGGACCGGAGGAGGCTATGGTCCTGATGCGGGAATATCCCCCCATTATCAAGCGGCCGATACTGAGCGCCGGGAAAACCCTCCTGGTGGGCTTCGACCCCGACGAGTACGCGGCTACTCTGCTCGGATCGTCCAAGTGAGCGAAACACTCCGGCTTGCCCGGGAACTCATCGCCAAACCCTCGGTGACCCCTGACGATGCCGGCTGTCAGGAGGTACTCGCGAAGCGTCTCGATGATCTCGGCTTCCAGGTTGAGATCATGCAGATCGGAGACGTGACCAACCTGTGGGCAAAACGGGGTTCTGCCCGGCCGCTGCTCTGCCTCGCCGGTCACACCGACGT